>DASUXK010000562.1:0-6915 GCA_036377935.1 Usitatibacter sp. | reverse complement strand
ACAGGGCCCCGGGCGGTATTGACGAGCCAGGACCCGGGCCGCATGGCGTCGAGCGCCTTCGCGCCGGCGATGGCCCGCGTCTCGGCGGTGAGCGGGACGTGCAGCGAGACGAGGTCCGCCTCGCGCCACACGTCCGCCGGCCCCACGCGCTCAACATAGGGCGCGAAATCCGTGTCCGCGATGTACGGATCGCACGCGACGATGCGGCCGAACACCGGTTGCGACAGCGCCGCCATGCGCTTTCCGATGCGGCCCAGCCCGAGGATTCCGAGCGTGAGCTCCGAAGGCCGGCGCAGCTCTCCGGTCGAAAGGTAGTGCCAGCGGCCGGCGCGCACGTCGCGGTCGTACGACGGCAGGTGGCGGACCAGCGCGAGCGCCATGGCGAGCGCGTGGGTGGCGACCTCGCCCACGCCGTAGTCCGGCGAGTTCGCGACCCAGACGCCGCGGCGGCGCGCCTCGTCGGTGTCGACGGTGTCGAAGCCCGCGCCCAGGCGGCTCACGATGCGCACCTCGGGGCGCGCCGCGAAAAGGCGCGCGCCGATCGGCGCGTACTGCGTGAGCAATCCCTGGCAGCCTTCGGCGGCGGCGATCACGTCGTCCTCGCTGCGGCACTGCGCGGTCGCGAGCTCGACCCCCGCCTCGACGCACAGGCCGCGCTCGAGATCGGCGTCGGGGAAGTCGTAGTCGGTGAGGAGGAAGCGGTATCGATGACCCTCACCCCGGCCCTCGCCCCGATCAATGGTTGTCACGAGGCACCGCCGCGCCGCTCTTGCCGACGAGGAAGTCGAGGTCGCAGCCGTCGCTCGCCTGGTTCACGTGCTCGACGTAGAGCTTCCAGTAGCCGCGCGTGAGGTGGGGGCGGGGCTTCTTCCACGCGGCGCGCCGCTTCTCGAGCTCCGCGTCGCTCACATGCTGGTGGAGGCGCCGCTTGCCCAGGTCGAGCTCGATGAGGTCGCCCTCCTTCACCTGGGCGAGCGGGCCGCCGGCGGCCGCCTCCGGGCACACGTGCAAAACCACCGTGCCGTACGCCGTGCCGCTCATGCGCCCGTCGGAGATGCGCACCATGTCCGTGATGCCGCGCTTCAGCAGCTTGGGCGGGAGCGCCATGTTGCCCACCTCGGCCATGCCCGGGTAGCCCCTGGGCCCGCAGTTCTTGAGCACCATCACGCAGCTCTCGTCGATGTCGAGCTTCGGGTCGTCGATGCGGCGGTGGAATTCCTCGATGTCCTCGAACACCACCGCGCGGCCCTTGTGCTTCATGAGCTTGGGCGTCGCCGCCGAGGGCTTGATGATGGCGCCGTCGGGGCAGAGGTTGCCGCGCAGCACCGCGATGCCGGTGTCGCGCTTGAAGGGCCTGGCGAACGGCATGATGACCTCGGGGTTGTCGTTGCGCGCGTCCTTGCAGTTCTCCCAGATCGTCCGGCCGTTGGCGGTGAGCGCGTCCTTGTGCAGCAGCCCCTGCTCGCCGAGCTGGCGAATGACCACCGGCAGGCCGCCCGCGTAGCAGAAGTCCTCCATCAGGTAGCTTCCGTTGGGCATCAGGTTCACCAGCGTGTGCACGCCGCGCCCGAGCGCGTCCCAATCCTCGAGGTCGAGCTTCACGCCGATGCGCCGCGCGATGGCGATGAGGTGGATCACGGCGTTCGTCGAGCCGCCGATCGCGGCGTTCACGCGGATCGCGTTCTCGAAGGCCTCGCGCGTGAGGAGCTTCGAGAGCGTCACGTTCTCCTTCACCATGCCGACGATGCGCCGGCCCGCCATGCGCGCGAGGACGTTGCGGCGCGCGTCGACCGCGGGGAACGCGGCGTTGCCGGGCAGGCCCAGTCCCAGCGCCTCGACCATCGAGGCCATGGTCGACGCCGTGCCCATCGTCATGCAGTGGCCGTGCGAGCGGTGCATGCAGCTCTCGGCCTCGTGGAACTCGTCCTGCGTGATCTGGCCCGCGCGCAGCTGCTCGGAGAGGAGCCACGTGTTGGTGCCCGAGCCGATGCGCTCGCCCTTGTACCAGCCGGAGAGCATCGCCCCGCCGGAGACGCCGATCGTCGGCAGGTCCGCGCTCGAGGCGCCCATCACGAGCGAGGGCGTCGTCTTGTCGCAGCCCATGAGGAGCACGACGCCGTCGATGGGATTGCCGCGGATGGATTCCTCGACGTCCATGCTCGCGAGGTTGCGGTAGAGCATCGCCGTGGGCCGCAGCAGCGTCTCGCCGAGCGACATCACGGGGAACTCCATCGGGAAGCCGCCCGCCTCGATCACGCCCGTCTTCACGTGCTCCGCGAGCGTGCGGAAGTGGGAATTGCAGGGCGTGAGCTCGGAGTAGGTATTGCAGATGCCGATGACCGGGCGGCCGTCGAACTGGTCCTGCGGCACGCCGCGGTTCTTCACCCAGGAGCGGTAGATGAAGCCCATCTTTCCCTCGCGCCCGAACCACTCGGCGCTGCGGCGCTTGCGCGATGCCATGCGGGGATTCTCCTCGGCGTGCGGGACACAGCGTATGTGGCCCCCGCGCCATGGTCAAGTGGTCAGGCCAATTTGGTACCATTCGCGGGTTCTCCCCCGTCCTCTCCTCTTTACATGAACCAGCTCGACCTGAAAGGCAGGACGGCCGTCGTCACCGGCGGCGCGGCCGGCATCGGCCTCGCGATCGCGCAGCGGCTCGCCGCTTCCGGCGCGCGGCTCGCGCTCTGGGACCGCGACGCCGCGGCGCTGGCGAGCGCCGCCGCGGCGCTCGGCGCCGGGACGCACGTGGAGCGCCTCGACGTGAGCGACGAGGGCGACGTCGCGGCCGCCGCGGAGAAGACCCTCGCCGCGCTCTCCCGCGTCGACGTGCTCGTGTGCAGCGCCGGGATCACGGGACCGAACACGACCACCTGGGAGTATCCGGTCGAGGCGTGGAAGGAAGTCCTCGACGTGAACCTCACCGGCGTCTTCCTCTGCAACCGCGCGCTCGTCCCGCACATGCGCGCGAGGGACTACGGCCGCATCGTGAACATCGCCTCCATCGCCGGCAAGGAAGGCAACCCCAACGCGAGCGCCTACAGCGCCTCGAAGGCGGGCGTGATCTCGCTCACCAAGTCGCTCGGCAAGGAGCTCGCGAAGACCGGCATCCGCGTGAACTGCGTGACGCCCGCCGCGGTGAAGACCGGCATGTTCGCCCAGATGACGCTGGCGCACATCGACTTCATGCTCTCGAAGATCCCCATGGGCCGCTTCGGCGCCGTCGAGGAGATCGCGGCGCTGGTGGCGTGGCTCTGCACGGAGGACTGCTCGTTCTCCACGGGCGCGGTGTTCGACCTTTCCGGCGGCCGCGCGGTCTACTAGCGCGGCGCCCGCGAGCCGGGCGAAAATGTCCGCATGAAGATCACCCCGGAGTACGCCGCGCTCAACCGCGAGCTGCACCGCACGGGCGAGTACGGCGTGTCCGGCTCGCGCTGGGCGGACGCCGTGACGCAGATCTGCGCGATGCTCGGCACGCGCGACGTCCTCGACTACGGCTGCGGCCAGCGCTCGCTCGAGAAGGCGCTGGGCTTTCCGATCCGCAACTACGACCCGTGCGTGGAAGGCCTCGACGCGCCGCCGCAGCCCGCGGACATCGTCGCCTGCACCGACGTGCTGGAGCACGTGGAGCCGGCCTGCATCGACGACGTGCTCGACGACCTCAAGCGCCTCACCCGCAAGGCGGCGCTGCTGGTGATCGCCAACCGGCCCGCCCGCAAGACGCTTCCCGACGGGCGCAACGCGCACCTCATCCAGCAGGGCCGCGAGTGGTGGCTTCCGCGCCTCGCGCAGCGCTTCACGATCCACCAGGTCGAGGGAAACGAGACGGAAATCGTGGCGATCGTGCGCCCGCGCCTGCTTCCCGGAGGCATCGGCATCTACTGATCGCGGCGGCGCGCGCACGTCCGCCGCGCCGTCTTGCACCGCCGATTTTTCGGAGTAGAGTGGGCTCTTCCACGGGCGCTTCCGCCGCCCGCGCACATTTCCCTCGCAATTCCCGCAATCGCCAGGAGGAGTGTCGATGAAGATCCCCGTTTCCCTCACGGTGAACGGCCGTCCCGTCTCCACCGAGGTCGAGCCGCGAACGCTTCTCGTCGAGTTCCTGCGCGGGCCGATGCAGCTCACCGGCACGCACGTCGGGTGCGACACCGCCCAATGCGGCGCCTGCACCGTGCTCGTCGACGGCAAGCCCGTGAAGAGCTGCAACATGCTCGCGATCCAGGCGCAGGGCGCCGCCGTCACCACGATCGAAGGACTCGCCCGGGATGGCGAGCTGCACCCGATGCAGCTCGCGTTCCGCAAGCACCACGGCCTGCAGTGCGGCTTCTGCACGCCGGGGATGGTCCTTTCGGCCGTGGGGCTCGCCGGGCAGGGCAGGCAGCCGACCGAGGCGCAGATCCGCGAGGCCCTCGACGGCAACTTCTGCCGCTGCACCGGATACCACAACATCGTGAAGGCCGTGCAGGAAGGCCTCGCGGAGATGGCGACTGCCTGAGGAGCGGACCATGACCGACACCACCGTTCGCGAGAAGCCGGGCACCGCCGCGCCGCAGCGCGCCACGAAACCCACCGGCCCCATCGGCTCGCGCATCGAGCGCAAGGAAGACGCGCGCTTCCTCACCGGCGCGGGCCAGTACACCGACGACGTCACCCTGCCCCACCAGTCGTACGCGTGCTTCGTGCGCTCGCCGCACGCGCACGCGCGCATCCGGTCGATCCGCACCGACGCGGCGAAGCGCGCGCCCGGCGTGCTCGGCGTCTACACCGGCGCCGACATCCCGCCCACCGTCGGCGGCCTGCCCTGCGGCTGGCTCATCACCGGCACCGACGGCCAGCCCATGAAGGAGCCGAAGCACCCGATCCTCGCGCAGGGCAAGGTGCGCTACGTGGGCGACCCGGTCGCGATCGTCGTCGCCGAGACGCTCGACCAGGCGAAGGAGGCCGCGCAGCTCGTGGACGTCGAGTACGAGCCGCTTGCCTCCGTGGTGGACGTGCGCGACGCGCTGCGCAAGGGCGCGCCCGCGGTGCACGACGAGGCGCCGGACAACGTCTGCTACGTCTGGGCGCTGGGCGACAAGGCGGCGACGGACGCCGGCTTCGCGAAGGCGGCGCACGTGACGACGCTCGAGTTCGTGAACAACCGGCTCATCCCCAACGCGATCGAGCCGCGCGCCTGCAACGCCGCGTACTCGCGCGCCGACGATTCGTACACGCTCTACGTCGCGAACCAGAACCCGCACGTCGAGCGCCTGCTCATGACCGCGTTCGTGCTGGGCCTTCCCGAGCACAAGGTGCGCGTCATCGCACCCGACGTGGGCGGCGGCTTCGGCTCGAAGATCTACCTCTACGCCGAGGAGACGGTGTGCGTGTGGGCCGCGAAGCTCCTGGGCCGCCCGATCAAGTGGACGGCGGAGAGGAGCGAAGCGTTCCAGGCGGACGCGCACGGCCGCGACCACTTCACCCGCGCCGAGCTCGCGCTCGACAAGGACGGCAAGTTCCTCGCGATGCGCGTGAACACCACCGCGGCGATGGGCGCGTACCTTTCGACCTTCGCCTCGTGCATCCCGACCATCCTCTACGCCACGCTCCTCGCCGGCCAGTACACGACGCCCGCGATCCACTGCGAAGTCACCGCGGTGTTCACGAACACCGCGCCGGTGGATGCGTATCGCGGCGCCGGCCGGCCGGAGGCGACGTATGTCGTCGAGCGCCTGGTCGCCACCGCCGCGCGCGAGATGAACCTCGCGCAGGACGAAATCCGGCGGCGGAACTTCATCCGCAAGTTTCCGTATGCCACCCCGGTCGCCCTCACCTACGACACGGGCGACTATGAAGCGTGCCTTGACGGCGCCATGAAGCTCGCGGACGTCGCCGGATTCCCGAAGCGCAGGGAGGAAGCCGCGAAGCGCGGCAAGCTGCGAGGGCTGGGCTTCTCCTCGTACATCGAGGCCTGCGGCCTCGCGCCTTCGAACATCGCGGGCTCGCTCGGCGCGCGCGCGGGCCTCTTCGAGGCGGGCGAGGTGCGCGTGCATCCCACGGGCAAGGTGACCGTCTTCACCGGCTCGCACAGCCACGGCCAGGGCCACGAGACCACGTTCGCGCAGGTCGTCGCGGACCGGCTCGGCATCGCGGTGGACGACGTCGACGTCGTGCACGGCGACACGGGCCGCATCCCCTTCGGCATGGGCACCTACGGCTCGCGCTCGATCGCGGTGGGCGGCTCGGCGATCATGAAGGCGGTGGACAAGATCGTCGCCAAGGGCCGCAAGATCGCCGCGCACCTGATGGAGGTGAGCGACGCGGACGTGGAGTTCAAGGACGGCAAGTTCACGGTGAAGGGCACCGACAAGAACGTGCCGTTCGCGCAGGTGGCGTTGACCGCGTATGTCCCGCACAACTACCCGCTCGACAAGCTCGAGCCGGGGCTCGACGAGACCGCGTTCTACGATCCCACCAACTTCACCTATCCCGCGGGAACGCACATCTGCGAGGTCGAGGTGGACCGCGAGACGGGCGAGACGCGCGTCGTCGCCTTCAGCGCGTGCGACGACTTCGGCAACATCATCAACCCGATGATCGTCGAGGGCCAGGTGCACGGCGGCGTCGCGCAGGGGCTCGGCCAGGCGCTGCTCGAAGGCTGCGTGTACGACCGCGAGTCCGGGCAGCTCCTCACCGGCTCGTACATGGACTACGCGATGCCGCGCGCGGCGGACCTGCCCTCGTTCCAGGTGGATACGCGCGTGACCCCCTGCACCCACAACCCGCTCGGCGTGAAGGGCTGCGGCGAGGCCGGAGCGATCGGCGCGCCGCCCGCGGCGATCAACGCGATCTGCGACGCGATCGGCGTGAAGGACATCCAGATGCCGGCGACACCCGAGCGCGTGTGGCGGGCGATGCAAGCGAGCGCGAGGAGGGCCT
>DASUXK010000561.1:0-2403 GCA_036377935.1 Usitatibacter sp. | reverse complement strand
ACGACGGCCAGTCGGACTCGGCATCGTTCGACAACGCGCTGGAGCTCCTGGTGATGGGCGGCTATCCCATCGCGCACGCGATGATGCTCATGATCCCTGAGGCCTGGGCGGGCAATCCCCTCATGGACGCGAAGCGCCGCGCGTTCTACGAGTACCACGCCGCGTTGATGGAGCCCTGGGACGGGCCCGCCGCGGTCGCCTTCACCGACGGCAAGTTCATCGGCGCAACGCTCGACCGCAACGGCCTGCGCCCGGCGCGCTACTTCATCACCGACGACGACCTGATCGTGATGTCGTCGGAGATGGGCGTGCTCGACATCCCGCAGAAGAAGATCGTGCGCAAGTGGCGCCTGCAGCCGGGCAAGATGCTGCTGGTCGACATCGAGCACGGCCGCATCGTCTCCGACGACGAGCTGAAGCGCGACCTCGCGAGCGAGCGCCCCTACCAGGATTGGCTCGACCGCACGCAGATGCGCCTGGAGGACATCCCGACGCCGGACCAGGTGCCCACGCCGGATACCGACAAGCTCCTCGACCGCCAGCAGGCCTTCGGCTACACGCAGGAAGACCTGAAGATGCTCCTCACCCCGATGGCGGTCGCGGGCGAGGAGCCGATCGGCTCCATGGGCGACGACACGCCGCTCGCGGTGCTCTCGAACCGCGCGAAGCCGCTCTACGCCTATTTCCGGCAGCTCTTCGCGCAGGTGACGAACCCGCCGATCGACCCGATCCGCGAGCAGCTCGTGATGTCGCTCGTGTCCTTCATCGGGCCGCGCCCGAACCTGCTCTCGCCGGACCAGACCGAGCCGGTGGTGCGCCTCGAGGTCTCGCAGCCCATCCTCACCTTCGAGGACATGGAGAAGCTGCGCCGCGCGCACACGTTCACCAACGGCCACTTCCGCAGCGAGATCCTCTCCATGTGCTATCCCGCCGAGTGGGGCGCGGAGGGCATGGAGGCGGCGCTCGCGCGCCTGTGCGCGGATGCCGAGGACGTGGTGCGCAAGGACGACGCCACGAACATCGTGATCCTCACCGACCGCGACGTCTCGGCGCAGATGATCCCGATCCCGGCGCTCCTCGCGACGGCCGCGGTGCACCACCACCTGGTGCGCGCGGGCCTGCGCACGCGCTGCGGCCTGGTCGTCGAGACGGGCAGCGCGCGCGAGGTGCACCACTTCGCGTGCCTCGCCGGCTTCGGCGCCGAGGCGATCCACCCGAACGTCGCCTTCGCCACGCTCATCGACATGCGCAACGACCTTCCCCAGAAGGTCGACGAGAAGGAGATCGTCAAGCGCTACATCAAGGCGATCGGCAAGGGCATGCTCAAGGTGATGTCCAAGATGGGCATCTCCACGTACCAGTCGTACTGCGGCGCGCAGATCTTCGAGGCGGTGGGCCTCAACGAGAAGTTCGTCGACAAGTACTTCGAGGGCACGCCCACGGCGGTGGAGGGCATCGGCCTCGCGCAGATCGCAGAGGAGGCCGTGCGCCTGCATCGCCTCGCCTACTCCGACGCGCCGCTCTACCGCGACCAGCTCGATGCCGGGGGCGAGTACTACTACCGCATCCGCGGCGAGGCGCACATGTGGACGCCGGACTCGATCGCGAAGCTGCAGCACGCCACCCGCTCGGGCAATTTCGGCACGTACAAGGAATACGCGAAGCTCATCAACGAGCAGAGCGAGAAGCTGCTCACGCTGCGCGGCCTCTTCCGCATCAAGGAGTCGCCGAACCCCGTGCCGCTGGACGAGGTAGAGCCCGCCAAGGAGATCGTGAAGCGCTTCGCGACCGGCGCCATGTCGCTGGGCTCGATCTCGCACGAGGCGCACTCGACGCTCGCGATCGCCATGAACCGCATCGGCGGGAAGTCGAACACCGGCGAGGGCGGCGAAGACCCGGTCCGCTACGAGAAGCTGCCGTCGGGCGATTCGATGCGCTCGGCGATCAAGCAGGTGGCCGCGGGACGCTTCGGCGTGACCACCGAGTACCTCGTGAACGCCGACGACCTGCAGATCAAGATGGCGCAGGGCGCCAAGCCCGGCGAGGGCGGCCAGCTTCCGGGCCACAAGGTCTCGAAGTACATCGCCAAGGTGCGCCACACGGTGCCCGGGGTGGGGCTCATCTCGCCGCCGCCGCACCACGACATCTACTCGATCGAGGACCTCGCGCAGCTCATCCACGACCTCAAGAACGTGAACCCGAGCGCGCGCGTGTCGGTGAAGCTCGTGAGCGAGATCGGCGTGGGGACCATCGCCGCGGGCGTGGCGAAGGCGAAGGCGGACCACGTCACGATCTCCGGCTTCGACGGCGGCACCGGCGCCTCGCCGCTCTCGTCGATCAAGCATGCCGGCAGCCCCTGGGAGATCGGCCTCGCCGAGACGCAGCAGACGCTGGTGCTGAACA
>DASUXK010000560.1:0-2459 GCA_036377935.1 Usitatibacter sp. | reverse complement strand
TCCGAACGCGCATCGCACCTACGCGGGCACCTTCTACCGCACGCACGGCTCGCCGTGGGTCGGCCGGCCCTACGATCCGTCGCAGCTCCAGGTCACTCCCGTCGGCACGCTGCAGATGCACTTCGACGGCGATACGGCGGTGTTCGACTACGTGCTCGAAGGGCACGCGGGGCGGCTGGACCTCGTGCGCCAGCCGTTCTGATCGGGCCGGAGCTGCGCGCCCGCGCGTCGGCGCATCCCTACGTCGCGGCGGGATGCGCGGCGGCGGGGCGCGGGGAACCGCGCCGCTAGCTTCGCGACGGATCCCGCGTCACGCTCGACCCATGCGCGGCCCGATCATCTTCCGCCTCTTCGTCGCCTGCGTCCTCCTCGCGCACGGCGCGGCGCACGCGGCGGCGAGCCTGCAGCCGCTCACGACGCTGCGCAACAGCGTCGCGGGCGGCGCGTCGCAATCGTTCGCGGTGCGCGCCTACGACGCGCAGGGCCGCCCGTCGGCCGGCGAGACGGTGCATTTCTCCAACGACGCGTGCGGCTTCTTCCCGAACGGAAGCTTCGGCATCGACGTGGTCACGGGCGCGGACGGCGTCGCGGAGACCACCTTCACCGCGCGGCCGCAGGGAATCTACTGCTGGATCGTCGCGCAGGCGGGCGCGCGGGTCGTCTTCGACGTGCTCACGTACCTGCCGTCGAACGTGCGCTTCGAGTCGCGCATGAATCCGCCCGATCCGAAGCCCGGGCAGCCGATCACGCTCGACGTCTCGCCGATGGTGGGCATCTACCCCCTGTACAACGTCGATGTCTCGGCGACCGTGGTGGCGGGGACCACCGATGCCACGGTCGCGCCCTCGGCCGCGAACACGGGCCAGGACGGCGCGGTGTCGTTCGGGTTCGAGCCGCAGGGGCAGGGCGAGTTCGACGTCGTGCTGCGCAGCGGCGATGCGACGCAGGCGGTGACAGTGCAGATGTCCGCGACGCCGTGGCAGGACCTGTGGTGGGCCGGCTGGGGCGAGAACGGCTGGGGGATGAGCGTGGTGCAGCACCGCGACATCCTCTTCTCCGTGATCTACGCCTACGACGACGCGGGCAAGCCGATCTGGTACGTGATGCCGGGCGGCTCGTGGAATCCGGCGCGCACGATCTTCTCCGGCCCGCTCTATCGGCCGCACGGCGCGCCCTTCGCCGCGTACGACACCACGCGATTCGACGTGGGCCCGCCCATCGGCCAGGCCTCGCTCGATTTCACCGATGCCTCGCACGTCGTCCTCTCGTACACGATCGACGGCGTGAGCGGGCGCAAGTCCATCTCGCGCGAGCCCTTCGGGCCGGTGGATCTCTCCGGTGCCATCGACGTGGGCGACATGTGGTGGGGCGGCATGGCGCAGAACGGCTGGGGCATCGCGGTGCTGCAGCAGTACCGCACGCTCTTCGCGGTGTGGTTCACGTACGACGACGAGGGCAAGCCCGTGTGGTACGTGATGCCGTCGGGATACTGGAGCGACCCGCAGACGTGGGCGGGCCACATCTACCGCACCACCGGCTCGCCCTGGCTCGCGCGCGCGTACGATCCTTCGCTCTTCCACACCATCGACGTGGGCACGTTCCGCCTGCGCTTCTCGGGCGACACGGGCACGTTCGACTACACCGTCGACGGCCGCAGCGGCTCGATCCCGATCCAGCGCCAGCCGTTCTAGCCGCGGGCGGCCCTTCGGGGGCAGAATGCGCGCATGCATCGCGCCCGCTCGCTCCTCGCCGCCGCGCTCCTGCTTTTTACCTCCGCGCTCGCGCACGCGTCGCTGCTTCCCGGCGCGGACGAGCTCGAGCGCGCGCTCAAGCTCGATCCGGCGCAGAAGGCGCAGTTCGATACGGCGCTGGCGGCCACGCAGCGGGCGCTGCTCTCGATCGCCTTCGGCGGCCTGGAGCTCAAGGCGCGCATCGCGGCCGAGCTCGCGCGGCCGAACCCGGACCTGAAGGAGCTCGCCCGCGCGCAGGAGGCGATGATCGCGCAGAGCCGCCCGCTCTTCGGCGAGGCGCGGCGCGAATGGGAGAGGCTCTACGCCATGCTCGATCCTCACCAGGTGCGCATGGCGCGCGCCTACGTAGAGGAGAAGTTCGCCAAGCTCGAGCGGCTGGGCGCGGCGCTCCGGGACCTGCTCGACGAAGGATTCAGGCGCTAGAATCGGCGGCGCCGGTCACCGCCGGCGAACGGGGAGACCGCCATGCAAGGCCTCAAGTCGTCCGCCGACGTCCTCTTCATCCTCCTCGGCGCCATCATGGTGCTCGCGATGCACGCAGGCTTCGCGTTCCTCGAGCTCGGAACGGTGCGGCGCAAGAGCCAGGTGAACGCGCTGATGAAGATCCTGGTGGATTTCTCGATTTCCACCATCGCCTACTTCTTCATCGGCTTCGCGATCGCGTACGGCGTGCAGTTCTTCCAGCCCGCCGAGGCGCTCGCGCAGAAG
>DASUXK010000559.1:0-12492 GCA_036377935.1 Usitatibacter sp. | reverse complement strand
TCATCGGCGGCGAGCAGCGTGGCGGCCGTGCGCGCGAGGTCGGCGGGGCGGACCCACGCTTCGGCGAGCGCGCGGCCGACGAGCGCGCGGAAGCCGGCGTCGGCGGGAATGCGCGGCGCCATCGCCGCGCAGCGCGCGAAGTTGGTCCGGCACTCGGCGAGGTCGGCCTGCTCGAGCGCGGAGCGGTACGCCGCGAGCGCTTCCTCGAGGCGCCCCGCGTCCTGCAGCGCCACGCCGAGGTTGTTCCACGCCGCCGCGTAGCGCGGCTGGGCGTCAAGCGCGCGGCGGTAGCAGGCGATCGCCTCCTCGCCGCGCGCCTGCACCCGCAGCAGGTTGCCGAGGTTGAAGAGCGCGGGCGCGAAGCGCGGGGCGAGCGCGCACGCCTTGCGATAGGCGGCCTCGGCTTCCCCGGTGCGTCCGCGCGCCTCCAGCACGAGCCCGTGGACGTTGTGCAGGCCGGCCGCGTCCGCGCTCGTGCGCAGGGCCTCGTCCACGTGGGCGAGGGCGTCGTCGAGGCGGCCGGTCGCCTGCTCGAGGGTCGCCAGCAGCGCGAGCGCATCGGGGCGGCCGGGCGCGGATGCGAGCACCTCGCGGTAGCCGGCCTCGGCCTCCCGCAGCCGTCCCGCGTCGTGGTGCGCCATCGCCGCGCGCAGCGCCTCGCGCACGGCGAGCTCCGCGGGGCCGACGGCGGCGCTCATCGCGGCGCGAGCGCGACCTCGCGCTTCACAGGATCACGCCGTACGGCCAGTTCTCGCGCACCACCTGCGCCGGGAGCTTGCGCAGCACGTCCATGGCGAAGGCGGTATCGGATTCGGAGAGCGCGTGCAGCGCGTGGGCGCGCAGCAGCGTCTGCAGCGCCTTGCCGAACATCGGCGGGTCGAGCATCTCGCCCTCGAACTTGATCGCGCCGCCGAGCAGGGCATCGGCCTCGATCGCCGCCTCGAGGATGCGGATGCGCGTCTGGACCTCCGAGGGCGAGGGCGTGAAGGCCACCTTGCACGGATGGATGTGCGAGGGATGGATCACCTGCTTTCCCGAAAGCCCCATCGACGCTTCCTCGCACGCATGGCGGTAGACCAGGCGCGACTCGTCGTCGCCCTGCAGGTCCAGCCAGCGGCGCACGTCGTGGGGCTCGACGAACTCCTCGGGCATGCTGGCGTTGCCGATCAGCGTCTCGACGGCGCCGATCACGCCCTTGCCCGCGATGCGCGCCTCGAAGAGCAGGTCGTGCAGGTAGAACTGCAGCTCGCGCGTCCAGTGCTGGGGCGTGATGTGGATGCCCATCGCCTTGGAGAAGTCGTGGATGCCGAACACCACGTGCTTCACCGTCGGGTATTGCATGAGGTCGGGCGCGATCTTGAGCGACTTGGGGTGCTCGATGATCGGCTGGATCGTCATGCGCGGGTTCAGGCCCGCGAGCACCGCGGACAGGTCGCGGATCTCCGGCGCGCCGTAGGCCTCGCCCGCCTTGGCGAGCATCACGACGTCGAAGTGCTCGGCGAGCGAGCGCACGAGCTGCAAGTCGCGGTCGTACTCCTCGGTGCGGAAAGGATTGATGCGCACCGCCACCTGCACCTCCTTGCGCCGCGGCATGCGCGGCAGCTCGCGCAGCAGGAGCTCGCGGCTCATCTCCTTCTGGCGGCACCCGTCCTCGAGGTCGAAGAGCAGCGTGTGGGCCGTGGTGTGCCACGCATGCTTGCGGAAGCGCTGCGCGGCCTGCTCGAGGTCCTCGTAGATGCCGAGCGACGGCGCGTACTTCACCGGGGGGTAGTACATCTGGATGCCGGGCCAGTAGTCGCCGAGGATCTCGGCGGCGGTGGGCTGGGCGGGGGCGGGCGGCGCGGACGCCGCGGGCGGCAGGGTGGAGCTGGGCAGTGCGCTCATCGGGAAGGTCGCAGGCTCGGGCCCACGCTAGCACCGCTGCTGCAGTGCGTCAAAGGCGCGCCGGGACCGGCGGCGCGGACCGTATGCTATAAATCGGACGATCCAGAAGAGGAGACCGCCCATGTCCACCATCGAATCGGTGCTGCAGGAAACCCGCGTCTTCCCGCCGCCGCCCGCCCTCGTGAAGCAGGCCAACGTCTCCGGGATGGCGGCGTACGAGGCGATGTGCCGCGAGGCCGAGAAGGACTTCGAGGGTTTCTGGGCGAAGCACGCGCGCAACGAGCTGCTGTGGACGAAGCCGTTCACGAAGACGCTCGACGAATCCAACGCGCCGTTCTACAAGTGGTTCCACGACGGCGAGCTCAACGCTTCCGAGAACTGCCTCGACCGGCACCTGAAGACGCAGGGCGACAAGGTCGCGATCCTCTTCGAGGCCGACGACGGGCAGGTGACGAAGGTCACCTACCGGGAGCTCTACCAGCGCACCTGCCGCTTCGCGAACGGCCTGAAGTCCCTGGGCATCAAGATGGGCGAGCGCGTCCTCATCTACATGCCGATGTCGGTGCAGGCGGTGGTCGCGATGCTCGCCTGCGCGCGCATCGGCGCCACGCACTCCGTGGTGTTCGGCGGCTTCTCCGCCAAGAGCGTGCACGAGCGCACCATCGACGCGGGGGCCGTGGCGATCATCACCGCCGACGGCCAGATGCGCGGCGGCAAGGAGATCACGTTGAAGCCCGCGTGCGACGAGGCGCTCGGCATGGGCGGCTGCGACTCGGTGAAGCACATGATCGTCTACAAGCGCACCGGCTCGCCGGTCCAGATGAAGGCCGGGCGCGACCTGTGGTGGGACGACGTGGTGAAGGGCCAGGCCGAGGATTGCCCGCCCACGCCGGTGAACGCCGAGCATCCGCTCTTCATCCTCTACACCTCGGGCTCGACGGGCAAGCCCAAGGGCGTGCAGCACTCGACCGCCGGCTACATCCTGCATTGCATGCTCACGATGCGCTGGGTGTTCGACTACAAGCCGAACGACGTCTTCTGGTGCACGGCCGACGTGGGCTGGGTGACGGGCCACAGCTACGTCGTGTACGGCCCGCTCGGCGTGGGCGCGACGCAGGTGATCTTCGAGGGCGTGCCGACGTACCCGGACGCGGGGCGCTTCTGGAAGATGATCCAGGATCACAAGGTGACGGTGTTCTACACGGCGCCCACCGCGATCCGCTCGCTCATCAAGGCGGGCCACGACCTGCCGCGCAAGTACGACCTCAAGTCGCTGCGCATCATCGGCACCGTGGGCGAGCCCATCAACCCCGAGGCGTGGATGTGGTACTACGAGACCGTGGGCGATTCGCGCTGCCCCATCGTCGACACGTGGTGGCAGACCGAGACCGGCGGCCACATGATCACTCCGCTTCCCGGGGCCACGCCGTTGAAGCCCGGCTCGTGCACGCTGCCGCTGCCGGGGATCGTCGCCGACATCGTCGACGAGACCGGGCAATCGGTCGGGCGCGGCAAGGGCGGCATCCTCGTGATCAAGCGGCCGTGGCCGTCGATGATCCGCACCATCTGGGGCGATCCCGAGCGCTTCCGGAAGAGCTACTACCCCGACGAGTTCAAGGGCAAGTGGTACCTCGCCGGCGACGGCGCGAGCACCGACGACGACGGCTACTACCGCATCATGGGGCGCATCGACGACGTGCTGAACGTCTCGGGCCACCGGCTGGGCACGATGGAGATCGAGAGCGCGCTGGTCGCGAACTCCAGGCTCGTCGCCGAGGCCGCGGTCGTGGGGCGTCCCGACGACCTCACGGGCGAGGCGGTGGTCGCGTTCGTGGTGCCGAAGGGCGCGCGTCCCACGGGCGAGGAAGCGCACCGCCTCGCGCAGGAGCTGCGCGAGTGGGTGGCGAAGGAGATCGGGCCGATCGCCAAGCCGCGCGACATCCGCTTCGGCGACAACCTGCCCAAGACCCGCTCCGGGAAGATCATGCGCCGGCTGCTGCGCTCGATCGCGAAGGGCGAGGACATCACGCAGGACGTGTCCACGCTCGAGAATCCCGCGATCCTCGAGCAGCTGAAGAAGAACCTGTAAATTGCCGGAAAAAGCAAAACCGGGGTCAGGCCCTGAACCGATCAGAGGCAACACCAGGGCCTGACCCCGGATGCTGTTGCGCTACGTCAGCCGCGAGATCCTGGTCACGAGCCTCTTCGTGCTCGTCGCGCTGCTCGCGCTCTTCGCGTTCTTCGACCTGATCAAGGAGTTGGACGACCTCGGCAAGGGCAACTACCGGCTGACCGCGATGCTGGGCTACGTCGGCCTCTCGCTCGCCGCGCACGCATACGTGCTGCTGCCCGCCGCGGGCCTCATCGGCACGCTCTTCGCGCTCGCCCGCATGTCGGAGCACTCCGAGATCACCGTGATGCGCGCCTCGGGGCTCTCGCTCGCGCAGCTCGCGGCGTTCGTCGCCGGCGCGGGCCTCGTGATCGCCGTGGTGACCGTGGCGATGGGGGAGCTCGTGACGCCGTACACCGAGGAGGCGGCGAAGGACCTGCGGCTCAAGGCCACCCGCTCCATCGTCGCGCGCGAGTTCCGCTCGGGATTCTGGGTGAAGGACGAGCGCAGCTTCGTGAACATCCAGGACGTGACGCCCGACACCACGCTCCTCAACCTGAAGATCTACGAGTTCGATCCGCAGTTCCGGCTGGTCGCGATCAGCCGGGCGGAGAAGGGCACCTACGAGGGGCCGAACCGCTGGCGGCTGTCGAACGTCGAGCTCACGCGCTTCACGGGCGATCGCGCCACGCTCGAGCGGCTGCCGAACACCACGTGGAGCTCGGTGCTCACGCCCGACATCCTCTCGGTGCTGAAGATCGTGCCCGAGCAGATGTCGGCCGCGAACCTGCGCGCCTACATCGAGCACCTGCGCGAGAACCGCCAGAACGCCACGCGCTACGAGATCGCGTTCTGGAACAAGCTGCTCTATCCGCTGGTCGCGATCGCGCTCATGGTGATGGCGATCCCGTTCGCGCTGCAGCCGGCGCGCTCGGGCGGCGTGGGCGCGAAGATCGTGATGGGCATCCTCATCGGCCTGGGCTTCCACTTCGCCGGCCGCCTCTTCTCGCACATCGGGCTGCTCAACGACTGGCCCTCCCTCGTCTCCGCGGGCCTGCCGCTCGCGATCGTGGTCGCCGTCGCGGCCGCCGGTTTGCACCGCACCGAAAGGCGCTAGCGCGCCTCGACGATCTCGGTGCCCGCGAGGCGGTCGTGCAGGAAGCGGCGATCGCGGTCGAAGAGCGCCCACGCGAAGCCCACGCCCGCCGCCGCGAGGCCGAGGACCGCGAGCGCGTAGCGGTGCGCGGCGCGCGCGGGGCTCACGGGCCCTCCGCCTTCGGCGCTCACCAGCCGGATGCGCCACGTCTTCATCGGCAGCGTCTGCCCGCCGCGCACCCAGAACCACACGAAATAGAAGCCGACGACGAACACGATCCACGCCTGCAGAAGATGGCGCCGCCAGCCCTCGGTGGAATCGCCGAACACGACGACGAAGGGCAGCGTCGCGGCCATCGCGAGCGCCACGCCGAGGAGCAGGTCGTAGAGGCCGCTCGCCAGCCGGCGCACGAGCGAGGCCGGCGGGGACGGGGCGGGGCCGCTCACTTGGGGCCGCGCTCCGCGCGCGGATGCGCCTTGAGCCAGCGCTCGCGCAATTCGTGCTGCCGTTCGGGGGGGAGGCGGCGCAGGCCCTGGAAGGTCTCGCGCGCGGCCCGGCGCTGCTCGGGCGTCATCGCCGCCCAGTCGCGGATGCGGCGCTCGAAGCGCTCCTTCTGGATCGGCGCCATCGAGGGATACCGGCGCGCCGCGCCGAGCAGGCGCTGCTGCTGGTAGCCGGGCAGGCGCTCCCAGTCCGGGGCGACGGGGCCGAGGATGCGCTGCTGCTCCGCGCTCAGCTGCCGCCAGGGCGTCTGCGGCGTCTTCAGTTCGCGCGCCTCGCCGCCGAGGGCGAGGGCGAGGAGCGCGGCGGCCGCGATCAGCCTTGCGGTTGATCGAGCCATGCCCGGAAATCCTGGTCGATGAAGGCGTCGGGCGGCAGCTCCTGGGTGAGGAGTTGGGCGTCGAGGGCGCCCGGATCGACCTCGCGGGCGGAGTGGTACGCGAGGGTGGCGAGCAGCGCCGCCATCGGCAGCCAGAGGAGCGCGCGCTGCACGACGGAGTAGCGGATGGTCTGGGCGGTGGAGGCGCTCACGGTGAAGAGCCCCCAGAGCCGCACCGGCTCGCGGACGGCCGCGAGCGCGCGCAGCCGCGCGGCCTTCAGGCGCGCGGCGTGCATCTCGCCGATCCCCGCCTCGGTGCGCGCGAGCCAGGGCCGGAGCCTTTCGGCAAATTCCTTTTCGTTCATAGCGTTATCCCTTTTGATTTCAGGATTTTGGCCAGGGCGTGCGTGGCCCGGGAGCAGTGCGTCTTCACGCTGCCCTCCGAGCATCCCATGACCCGGGCGGTCTCGCCGACGTCGAGCTCCTCCCAGTAACGCAGCATGAATGCCTCGCGTTGACGCTCCGGCAGGCCGTGCACCGCTTCCTCGATGGCCGCCATCACCTGGGCCTGCTCCAGCCGGGCCGCGGGCGAGTCGGGGACGTTGGGCGCGAGGTCCACGGCGAGGATCTCGAGCGGATCGGTATCCTCGTCCTCCCCGCCCAGGCCGAGGTTCGACAGCAGCGTCGTCCACGTGGAGCGCACCTTGCCGCGCCGGAAATGGTCGCGGATGCCGTTCTGCAGGATGCGCTGGAAGAGCAGCGGCAGCTCGGCCGCGGGCCGGTCGGCGTACTTCTCGGCGAGCTTCATCATCGAGTCCTGCACGATGTCGAGCGCCGTGTCCTCGTCCTGCACGGCGAACACGCACTGCTTGAAGGCGCGGCGCTCGACGGAGGCGAGGAAGGCGGACAGCTCGTTTCGATCGGCCATGAATCGCGGGTGGTGGGCGGGAAGCTTGCCGCCCGAAGGCGGCCCGCGGCGACTATAGCAGCCGGGAAGGGCGCGGCCGCGCGCGCAATTGCAACGAGGAATTTCCGGATTTGACCGCGCCGCGGCCCGCGCGCCGCCCCCGAAGGGCACCCTTCGTGCTTGACCCATCGGGGGCCAGCGGGTAATGTTTCCAGTTCCCTCTCGAAATCCCCCGAATTCAAGGTCTTAGCATGGAACTCCAGCTCCCCCCGCTCGCGGAAACCGGTGAAACCCTCACGGGCGCCGAAATCGTCATCCGCTGTCTGCAGGAGGAGGGCGTCGAGTTCGTATTCGGATACCCCGGCGGGGCGGTCCTGCACATCTACGATGCCCTCGCCCGGCAGCAGGGGCGGCTCATCAAGCACATCCTCGCGCGCCACGAGCAGGGCGCGCTGCACGCGGCCGACGGCTACGCGCGCGCGACCGGCAAGCCGGGCGTGGCGCTGGTGACGAGCGGCCCGGGCGTGACCAACGCGGTGACCGGGATCGCCACCGCGTACATGGATTCGATCCCGCTCGTGGTCATCACGGGCCAGGTGCCGACGAAGGCCATCGGCGAGGACGCGTTCCAGGAATGCGACACCGTCGGCATCACGCGGCCCACGGTGAAGCACAACTTCCTGGTGAAGGACGTCTCGCAGCTCGCCGTCACGATCAAGAAGGCGTTCCACATCGCGACCACGGGCCGCCCGGGGCCGGTGCTGGTGGACATCCCCAAGGACGTGTCGAACACGCCCACGCCGTTCCACTACCCGCAGAAGCTGCAGATGCGCTCGTACAGCCCGGTGGTGAAGGGCCACGGCGGGCAGATCAAGAAGGCATTGAACCTGCTCCTCGAAGCGAAGCGCCCGATGATCTACGTGGGCGGCGGCGCGATCCTCGGCGAGGCGTCCGGCGAGGTGACCGAGCTCGTGCGCATCCTCGGCTATCCGGTCACCAACACCCTGATGGGCCTCGGCGCGTATCCCGCCAACGACCGGCAGTTCGTCGGCATGCTCGGCATGCACGGCACGTTCGAGGCGAACAACGCGATGCAGAATTGCGACGTGCTGCTCGCGGTGGGCGCGCGCTTCGACGACCGCGTGATCGGCAACCCCGCGCACTTCGCCGCCGGCAATCCCGCGCGCAAGATCGTCCACATCGACGTGGATCCGTCGTCGATCTCGAAGCGCGTGCGGGTCGACGTGCCGATCGTGGGCGGCGTGAAGGAAGTCTTGAACGAGATGCTGGCGCAGCTCAAGGCCTCGAGCGCCAAGCCCGACGCCGCCGCGCTCGCCGCGTGGTGGAAGCAGATCGACGCCTGGCGCGCCCGCGACTGCCTCAAGTACGACCGCGGCTCGGCGCTCATCAAGCCGCAGTTCGTGATCGAGAAGCTCTACGAGGTGACGAAAGGCGACGCGTACATCACGTCGGACGTCGGCCAGCACCAGATGTGGGCCGCGCAGTTCTACCGGTTCGACAAGCCGCGCCGGTGGATCAACTCCGGCGGCCTCGGGACCATGGGCGTGGGCCTGCCCTACGCGATGGGCGTGAAGCTCGCGTTCCCGAAGGCGGACGTGGCGTGCGTGACGGGCGAGTCCTCGATCCAGATGTGCATCCAGGAGCTGTCCACCTGCAAGCAGTACCACCTCCCCGTGAAGGTGGTGAACCTCAACAACCGCTACATGGGCATGGTCCGCCAGTGGCAGGAGTTCTTCCACGGCAACCGCTACAGCGAGTCGTACATGGATTCGCTGCCGGACTTCGTGAAGCTCGCAGAGGCGTACGGCCACGTCGGCATGCGCATCGACAAGCCCGCGGACGTGGAAGGCGCGCTGAAGGAAGCCTTCGCCATGAAGGACCGCCTCGTGTTCATGGATTTCGTCACCGACCAGACCGAGAACGTCTTCCCGATGGTGCCCGGCGGCAAGGGCATGTCGGAGATGATCCTTTCCGAAGAACTCTAAATCGTCGCCCCCGTGTAGACGGGGGCCCAATCTCGCGAGAATTGGATCCCCGTCTACACGGGGATGACAGAAGAAAGCCATGCGCCACATCCTCTCCATCCTGGTCGAAAACGAAGCCGGCGCGCTTTCGCGCGTGTCCGGGCTCTTCTCCGCCCGCGGCTACAACATCGAGACCCTCACCGTCGCGCCCACCGAGGACGCGACGCTCTCGCGCATGACCATCGTCACCACCGGCTCCGACGAGATCGTCGAGCAGATCACCAAGCAG
Organism: Usitatibacter sp.; assembly: GCA_036377935.1. Classification (GTDB taxonomy): domain Bacteria; phylum Pseudomonadota; class Gammaproteobacteria; order Burkholderiales; family Usitatibacteraceae; genus Usitatibacter. The sequence continues at coordinate 3,401 of DASUXK010000559.1, read as the reverse complement.
CTGAACAAGCTGGTCGACGTGGTGAAGGTGGTGGACCTCTCCGAAGGCAGGCACATCGAGCGCGAGCTGATGCTCGTGAAGGTGCGCGCCGCCGGCAAGGACCGCGAGGAGATCAAGCGCACGGCGGACATCTTCCGCGGGCGCATCCTCGACGTCACCGACAAGTCCTACGTGATCGAGCTCACCGGCACCACCGAGAAGCTCGACGCCTTCCTCGACGCGCTGGACCGCGGCGCGATCCTGGAAACCGTCCGCACCGGCGTATCCGGCATCGGGCGCGGCGAGTGGGTCCTGAAGGTCTGAACCCGTCTCCCCCCAACTCGAATCCGAAGGAACAAAGCAATGAAGGTCTATTACGACAAGGACGCCGACCTCTCGCTCGTGAAGGGCAAGAAGGTCGCCATCATCGGCTACGGCTCGCAGGGCCACGCGCACGCGCAGAACCTCAAGGACTCGGGCGTGAAGGTCACCGTGGGGCTGCGCAAGGGCGGCGCCTCGTGGGAGAAGGCCGAGAAGGCGAAGATCCCGGTGAAGGAGATCGGCGAGGCCGTGAAGGACGCGGACCTGGTGATGATCCTGCTCCCCGACGAGAACCACCCGCAGGTCTACCACGAGTCGATCGAGCCGCACATCAGGAAGGGCGCGGCGCTCGCCTTCGCCCACGGCTTCAACATCCACTTCAAGCAGATCGTGCCGCGCGCGGACCTGGACGTGATCATGATCGCGCCCAAGGGGCCCGGCCACCTCGTGCGCTCCACCTACACGCAGGGCGGCGGCGTGCCGGCGTTGATCGCCGTGCACCAGGACGCCTCGGGCAAGGCGAAGGACCTCGCGCTCTCCTACGCGGCGGCGATCGGCGCGGCGCGCGGCGGCGTGATCGAGACCAACTTCCGCGAGGAGACCGAGACCGACCTCTTCGGCGAGCAGACCGTGCTCTGCGGCGGCATCGTCGAGCTCATCAAGGCCGGATACGAGACGCTCGTCGAGGCGGGCTACGCGCCGGAGATGGCGTACTTCGAGTGCCTGCACGAGACCAAGCTCATCGTGGACCTCATCTACGAGGGCGGCATCGCCAACATGAACTACTCGATCTCCAACAACGCGGAGTTCGGCGAGTACGTGAGCGGGCCGAAGGTGGTGGGCGCGCCGGCGCGCCAGGCGATGAAGGAGATCCTCGAGCGCATCCAGAACGGCGAGTACGCGCGCGACTTCATCCTCGAGAACAAGGCGGGGGCGCCGACGCTCAACGCGCGCCGCCGGCTGCTCGCCGAGCACGACATCGAGCAGGTGGGCGAGAAGCTGCGCGCCATGATGCCGTGGATCCGCAAGAACAAGCTGGTCGACCGGTCGACCAGCTGACCGCGCGCATGGGCATGCACCGCGCGGTCATCCTCGTGTCGACGGGGATCCACACCCGATGACGCCATACCCGCACCCGGTCATCGCGAAGGAGGGGTGGTCCCATCTCGCCCTCGCGGTGATCGTGGCGGCGGTGGCCACCGGCTTCTTCGGCTGGTGGTCGCTGCCGTTCTGGGCCGCGGCGCTCTTCGTGCTGCAGTTCTTCCGCGACCCGGCGCGCGACGTGCCGCAGGGCGCGGGGCTCGTGCTGTGCCCCGCGGACGGGCGCGTGCTCGTGGTCGGCAACGAGCGCGATCCCTACCTCGAGCGCGATGCGCTCAAGGTGAGCATCTTCATGAACGTGTTCAACGTCCACTCCAACCGCTCGCCGGTGGACGGCCTGGTGCAGAGCGTCACCTACAGCGCCGGCACGTTCCTCAACGCCTCGCTCGACAAGGCGTCCTCGGGCAACGAGAGGAACGCCCTGCACCTGCGCACCGATCCGGGCGCGGACGTCACCTGCGTGCAGATCGCCGGGCTCGTCGCGCGGCGCATCCTCTGCTACGCGAAGGCGGGCGACCGCCTCGCGCGCGGCGAGCGCTTCGGCTTCATCCGCTTCGGGTCCCGGGTCGACGTGTACCTTCCCGTGGGCTCGCGTCCTCGCGTGGCGATCGGCGACAAGGTGAAGGCCGGCTCCACGGTCCTCGCCGAGCTCGCCTAGCCCGGCGAGCGCGCCCGTGGCCGCCCCCATCCCGCGCGTCGCGAGGCCCGCCCTGGAGCGGGCGCGCAAGCGCGGCGTGTACCTGCTTCCCAACCTCTTCACGACGCTCGCGCTCTTCGCGGGCTTCTTCGCGATCGTGCAGGCGATGAACCTGCACTGGGAGCAGGCCGCCGTCGCCGTGTTCGTGGCGATGGTGCTCGACGGCCTCGACGGGCGCGTGGCGCGCCTCACCCGCACCCAGTCCGCGTTCGGCGCGGAGTACGACAGCCTCGCGGACATGGTGTCCTTCGGCGCGGCGCCGGCGCTGCTGATGTACGAATGGGCGCTGCGCGGCATGGGGCGCATCGGCTGGATCGCCGCATTCGTCTACTGCGTGGGCGCGGCGCTGCGCCTCGCGCGCTTCAACACGCAGCTCGCGGTGGCCGACAAGCGCTGGTTCACGGGGCTGCCGAGCCCGGCCGCGGCCGCGGTGGTCGCGGGGATGATCTGGGCGTTCAACGCGCACGGCATCGCCGGCGAGGACGTGCACTGGCTCGCCGCCGCCGTCACCGTGTATGCCGGCGTCACGATGGTGAGCAACGTGAAGTTCTACAGCGGCAAGGACATCAACCTGCGCCGGCAGATGCCGTTCTGGGCGACGCTGGTGATCGTGGTGACGCTGCTCCTCATCTCGATCAAGCCTTCGCACGTGCTGTGGGGCGTGGCCCTGCTCTACGGGTTGTCGGGCTACGCCGGCTGGGCGGTGCAGCGCGTGCGCAGCGGGGCGACGCAGAAGCAGTACGCGAGCATCCGCGACGCGCTGGAGGAGGGCGACACGAGCGCGCTGGCGCGGATGCTCTCCTCCACGCCCGTGGACACCGTGATCGGCGAGGGCGGCCGCACGCTGCTGATGGCCGCGGTCGAGGAAACCAACCTTCCCGCGATCGAGCTCCTCGTCGTGCGCGGCGCGCAGCTCGAGCTGCGCGACGAGCAGGGCGCCACGGCGCTGGCGATCGCCGCGGAGATGGGCTTCCACGAGGCGGTCGAGGTGCTGCTCGAGTCGGGCGCCGATCCCAACGCGCGCGACCTCTCGGGCGTCACGCCGCTCGACATCGCGGAGGAGCACGGCGCGCACGACATCGCGGCGCTCCTGCTGCGCCACGGCGCGAAATCGAGCCGCGAGCTCGCCCCGCGCGAGCCCTGAGGCGCCCCGCATTCCCGGGGCGACGCCCGGACCATTTGCCAATTCGCGCGCGGACCGGCTATATTGGCCCCATGCACACCCAAGGCGACCTCCTCTCCCTCCGCCTTTCCGGCCTCGGCGCGCTCGCGCTGGGCCTGCTGCTGCGCCTCGCGCGCTAAA
>DASUXK010000558.1:0-3554 GCA_036377935.1 Usitatibacter sp. | reverse complement strand
CGCCACGCCGGCCTTCTCCCAGTAGCGCCGCGCCATCGAGGTCCACTCCTCGCTGATGTCGCACGCGACCACTTTCCCATCCGGCGGCAACGCGAGCGCCACGGCGAGCGCGCTGTAGCCGGTGAAGGTGCCGATCTCGATCGTGCGCCGGGCGCCCATCAACTTCACGAGCATCGCCATGAACGCGCCCTGGTCCGGGCCGATCTGCATGCCCGCGTGCGGAATGCCATCGGTGGCCGCGCGAAGCTCGGCGAGCACCGGGTGCTCGCGCACGCCATGCTCGAAGACGTACGCCTGGAGCGCGTCGGAGAGGGGCAGGAGACGGCTTCTCGTCGTCGGCATCAGAGGTCGTCGATTTCGACGAAGACGGGCTGGTGATCCGAGGCCTGCGTGTCCGAATCGATCCGCAGCGCCCGAACCCGCGCCGCGAGCGGCTCGCTCACGAACACGAAGTCGCAGCAGTAGGGCGTCTTCGAGTACTTGTGCTGGTGCACGCAGAAGGTCGGCACGTGCGGCCGGTGGTCCTCGAGGATGCGCCACGCGTCGCGGTAGGCGGGAAGGCCGTCGGCGAGCGGCGCCTGGATCTCGTCGTAGGCGCGGTTCTCGGGCGGGAAGTTGAAGTCGCCCACGAGGATCGCGAGCTCGGTCTGCGGCGTGGGATCGAACGGCCCGCCCTCGCGGTTGCGCGGGCCGGGGTTGCGCGCGCGCTCGCACGCTTCCTCGTGCAGCTCGCGAAGGCGGCGCGCCTGCGCCTGCCGCTGCACATCCGAGTAGTACTCGAGGTGCGTCGTCGTGATCCGGATCGCGCCGATCGGCGCTTGCACAGTCGCCTCCACCGCGACCCGAGGCATCGTGTCCACCGAGGGATCCGGCGGCCAGGGCATCGCGTGGCGGCGCGCGGAGACGACGCGATAACGGCTGAAGATGGCGTTGCCGAAGCGGCGGCGCCGCCCGTCCTCGCCGGGAAGATCCACGCCGTAGCCCTGGATGCGCGTGTAGCCGGGAAGCAGGCGCCCCAGCTCGGCGAACTCGTCGCGATCGTCGTTCGCCTCGAGCGCGGGGAAGTTGTCCGCGACCTCCTGCACGCACAGCACGTCGAAATCGGCGAGGGAGCGCGCGGTCCCGACGATGCGCGCGAGATCCACGCGCCCGTCGAGGCCCAGGCCCCATTGGATGTTCCAGGTGACGAGCTTCACTTTGGTCGAGAGGCCGTGCAATTGTCCGAACCAGATATTACTGTTCCTTCTCCTTCGGATGCACGAATCCGATCGGTTTCCCTTTCGTTTCGGCGGGGGCCGCCATCTGGCGAATTGCGGCGATGAACGGGCGCTTGGTGCTCATCGGCGCCGCGATCACGACGGCGCCGCCCTTTCGCCCCAATTTCGCCACAATCGCCATCCATCCTTGGCGCATCCCTTCCCGAATGCCGCGCCATGGACCGCCTCTCCACCTCGCTCCTCCAGCTCTTCGCCGGCCTCGGCACCTCGGCCCCGGAAACCGTCGCGATGCCGCGATGGCGCCGGCACTTCGACGCCCGGGGCGTGAAGGGCACCTTCGTGCTCTTCGAGCCCATGCTCGACCGCTACCGCGTGCTCGATCCCCTGCGCGCCGAGCGCCGCCAGCTTCCCGGCGCCACCTTCGATGTCGCCACCGCCCTGGTCGGCCTCGAGCTGGGCGCCATCGCCGACGAGCGCGAGGTGTTCGCCTGGGACGGGCGCCCGAAGCCGGTCGCCGCCTGGGAGCGCGACCACGACCTCGCCTCGGGAATGCGCGACGGCGCCGCATGGATGTTCCAGGAGGTCGCGCGCCGCATCGGGCGGGTGGGCATGCGCGAGTGGCTGGACCGCCTCGAATACGGCAATCGAGACATGTCGGGAGGCATCGAGCTCTTCTGGCTGCAGGGCGGGCTGCGGGTGAGCGCCATGGAGCAGGTGCGCTTCCTCCATCGCCTGGCCGAGGGGCGGCTGCCGATGACCCAGCGCGCGCAGCGCCTCGTGCGCGCGACGCTGGTGGCCGAGCGCACCCGCGACCGCACGCTCTACGCGCGGGCCGCCCTGGTGCCGACCGGCCGCGAAGCCGTGGCGTGGTGGAGCGGCTGGATCGAGCGCAAGGGCCGGCCGCTCGCCTATTTCGCGATGAACCATGCGCCCGGGCCGAAGACGGCCGCGGCGGACGCGATCGCCGTCGGCGGGGGAGTGCTCCGCGAGGCGGGAGTCCTCTAGAATGCGGAATTATTTCCGCTCGAGAGCCGCGGCTCCGCCCCATGCTCCTCTGGTTCGTCGTCGCCTACTGGATCGTCTCCGTCGCCATCGGCCTCTTCGCCGCCCGGTGGGTCCATAACACCAAGGATTTCGCGGTCGCCGGACGCCGGCTGCCGATGTACATCGTCACGGCCACGGTGTTCGCCACGTGGTTCGGCTCGGAGACGGTGCTGGGCATCCCCGCCACCTTCATCCAGGAGGGCTTCGGCGGCGTGATCGCGGATCCGTTCGGCTCGTCGCTGTGCCTCGTGCTGGTGGGCCTCTTCTTCGCGCGGCCCCTCTACCGCATGAACCTGCTCACCATCGGCGACTACTACCGCAAGCGGTTCAGCCGCCCGGTGGAGATGCTGACGTCGCTGTGCATCGTCATCTCGTACCTCGGCTGGGTGGGCGCGCAGATCAAGGCGCTGGGCCTCGTCTTCAACGTGGTCTCCGGGGGCTGGCTCTCGGAGGAGTCGGGAATGATCATCGGCTCGGCGACGGTGCTGGTCTACACCATGCTGGGCGGGATGTTCTCGGTGGCGATCACCGACTTCATCCAGATGATCATCATCGTGCTGGGCATGCTCTACATCGGGGGCGCCGTGAGCAGCATCGTCCCCGGGGGCGCCGCGGCGGTGATCGCGCACGCGGCCCACGAGGGCAAGTTCCACATGCTCCCGGCGTTCCAGCTGAAGGACATCCTGTTCTTCTTCACGGCGTGGATCACGATGATGCTGGGCTCGATCCCGCAGCAGGACGTCTTCCAGCGCGTGCAGTCGGCCAAGGACGAGAACACCGCGGCGCGCTCCTCGATCCTGGGCGGGTGCCTCTACTTCTGCTTCGCCTTCGTCCCGATGTTCCTCGCCTACTCGGCTTCGCTCATCGATCCGAAGATGGTCGAGGGCGCGCTCAAGGAAGGCGGCGACACGCAGCTGATCCTCCCGAACCTGATCCTGTCGCCGATCGTGCCGATCTTCGCGCAGATCATGTTCTTCGGGGCGCTGCTCTCGGCGATCAAGAGCTGCGCCTCGGCCACGCTGCTCGCGCCCTCGGTGTCCTTCAGCGAGAACATCCTGCGGCCCTTCTTCAAGCACCTGGACGACGACCAGTTCCTCAAGCTCATGCGCGTCGTGCTCGTGGGCTTCACCTGCCTGGTCACGTTCTTCGCGCTCAATTCCGACGCCAGCATCTACAAGATGGTGGAGAACGCGTACAAGGTCACGCTCGTCGGCGCGTTCGTGCCGCTCGTGTGCGGCCTGTACTGGCGGCGCGCCACGAATTTGGGCGGCATGCTCGCGGTGCTCATGGGCC
>DASUXK010000557.1:0-8666 GCA_036377935.1 Usitatibacter sp. | reverse complement strand
CGAAGTAGAAGAACCCGGCGAGGAGGCCGCCGGGCTCGACGAGCTGCGCCACGCGGCGGCCCCAGTCGGGCCACAGCCGCCGCGGCAACGCGCACAGGAAGGCGCGCTCGTAGACCCATGCGAACGGCGCCTCGGGCAGCGGCGCGAAGAAATCGCCCTGCCGCACGCACCCCGAATGCGGACCCAGCTCGGAGCGCGCCGCCGCGACGGCGGCGGCGCTGACATCGAGGCCGAGGACGTTCCAGCCGCTCGCGGCGAGGAACGCCACGTCGCGCGCGCTGCCGCAGCCGGGGACCAGCACGTTGCGCGGCGCCGGGCCCTGCGCGACCCGCGCCCGCAGCCGGGCGGGCACGCGCTCCGCCTCCCAGGGCGCGAAGCGCGCCTCGTAGCGCAGGTCCCAGAAGCCGGGCTCGGCGGGATCGCGCCGCGGGAAAACGGGGGAATTCATGGGCGAATGGTAGCCCCTCCCGCTATACTTCGCGGCGCACCTTCCGAACTCGATGAAGCGCCTCCTGCTTTGCGCGGCCGCGTGCCTCGCGCTCGCCGCCTGCAATCCCGCCGCCGAAGCGCCGCGCCGCAGCCTCGCGCTCGTGCCGTGCCGCCTGGCGGGCGTCGAGTCGCAGGCCCAATGCGGCACCTACGACGTCTGGGAGAACCGCACGGCGAAGAAGGGCCGGCGCATCGGCATCAACGTCGCCATCGTGCCCGCCCGCCTGCGCGCCCACGAGCCCGACCCGATCTTCGTCTTCGCCGGAGGCCCGGGGCAGGGCGCGGTGGCGCTCGCCTCGCAGGTGATGCCGCTCTTCGCGCGGCTCAACGATTCGCGCGACATCGTCTTCATCGACCAGCGCGGCACGGGCAACTCGCATCCGCTCGATTGCGAGCCGGACGAGGACCCGCCGCTGCAGTCGCTCTTCGAGGACGCGCTTCCCGAGAGCCTGGTGCGCAAGTGCCTCGCGAGCCTCGACGCCGATCCGCGCCAGTACATCACCTCCATCGCCGTCGAGGACATCGACGACGTGCGCAGGGCGCTGGGCTACGACAAGGTGAACCTCTGGGGCGGCTCCTACGGCACGCGGGTGGAGCTCGAGTACCTGCGCCGCCATGGGCCGCACGTGCGAAGCATGGTGCTCGACGGCGTGGCACCCGCGACGATGAAGCTGCCGCTTTCGTTCGTGACCGACGGCGAGGCGGCCCTCGCGCATCTCGTGAAGGATTGCGAGGCGCAGCCCCTGTGCCGCCTCACCTACCCGGACCTCGCCGGCACCATCGAGGCGATGCGCGTGCGCCTTGCGCACCGCCCCGTGCGCGCCGCGATCCAGGACCCGCGCACCGGCGAGCGCGACACGATCGAGGTGAACGAGAACGTGTTCCTCTCGGGTCTCTTCCGTCCGCTCTACGTGGCCGAGCTCGCGAGCCTGCTCCCCTACGGCGTCGCCTCCGCGGCGCACGGCGATTTCAACCCGCTCCTCGCGCAGAACCTCGAGTTCGCCGACGACGTCTCGGAGAACCTCTCGCTCGGCATGCACCTGTCCGTGGTCTGCTCCGAGGACATCCCGCTCATCACGCCGGCGGACCTCGCCGCCGCGCAGAAGTCGTTCTTCGGCCGCGCCCTGGTGGACGATTTCGTGCGCGCCTGCAGGCTGTGGCCGCGGGCGAAAGTGCCCTCGGACTACTATGCGCCGGTCTCCTCCGATGTCCCCGCGCTCCTGCTCTCCGGCGGCATCGATCCGGCCACGCCGCCGCGCCATGCCCAGGCCGTGCTCGCGACGCTTCCCAACGCGCGGCATTTCGTCGCGCCGCACCTCGGGCACGGGGTGAGCCTGCACGGCTGCGCGCCGCGCCTGGTCGAGCGCTTCATCCGCGAGGCGAGCGCGAAGGGGCTCGACGGCAAGTGCCTCGAGCGCATCCCGCGCCCGCTCTACGTGCTGCCGCTGGGAGGCGACTCGTGATCTCGGCGCAGGGGCTCGCGAAGCGCTTCGGCGCGGTGGAAGCGGTGCGCGAGGTGTCCTTCGAGGCGCCGGACGGGCGTATCACCGCGCTCCTCGGGCCGAACGGCGCGGGCAAGACCACGACGCTGCGCATGATCGCGACGCTGGTGGCGCCCAGCCGCGGCACGGCGCGCGTCGACGGCCATGAAGTCACGGCCGACCCCCTCGCCGTGCGTGCGCGGATCGGCATGCTCTCCGATGCGCGCGGGCTCTACGGCCGGCTCACGGCGCGGGAGAACATCGCCTACTACGGGGAGCTGCGGGCGATGGAGCCGGCGGCGGTGCAGGCCTCGATCGCGCGGCTGGCCGAGCTCCTCGACATGAAGGCGCTCCTCGACCGGCGCACCGACGGCTTCTCGCAGGGCGAGCGGATGAAGGTCGCGATCGCCCGCGCGCTGGTGCACGATCCGCCCAACGTGATCCTCGACGAGCCCTCGAACGGCCTGGACGTGATGACCACGCGCAACCTGCGCGAGGTGATCCGCAACCTGCGCGCGCAGGGCAAATGCGTGCTCTTCTCGAGCCACGTCATGCAGGAGGTGTCCGCGCTCTGCGACGAGATCGTGATCGTCGCCCACGGCGCGGTGGCCGCGCACGGCACGCCGGAGCGACTCCTCGCCGCGAGCGGCTGCGCCAACCTCGAGGACGCGTTCGTGCACCTCGCCGGGGAGGCGCTCGCCCCGTGAGCGCGCGCCTCCCTTTCCTCACCGTGTATCTCAAGGAGCTGCGCGACGCGTTGCGCGACCGGCGCACCGCGCTCATGGTGCTCGTCGCTTCCATCCTCACCGGGCCGGTCACGCTGGTGCTCGTGGCGCATTTCGTCTCGGGCCTCGAGGAGAAGGCGGCGTCGCTCGAGGTGCGCGTGCGCGGCGCCGAGCACGCGCCGGCGCTCGTGAACTTCCTGGAGAGGAACGACGTGCGCATCGACGCTGCGCCCGCCGACTACGAGAAGCGCATCCGCGAAGGGCGCCTGGACGCGGTGATCGTGGTGCCCGACGATTTCCAGGAGCGCTGGCTCTCGGGCGACGGCGCGCGCCTGGAGATCGTCTACGACGACTCGCGCGCCGACTCGGGGCCGGCGACGCGCCAGGCCGAGCGCCTGCTGGAGGCCTTCAACCGCGAGACCGGGATGCTGCGCATGATCGCGCGCGGCGTGAGCCCCGACCTCGCCGATCCCGTGAAAGTGGAGCGCGTGAGCACGGCCACGCCGCGCCAGAAGGGCGCCTTCCTGCTCTTCCTCATCCCGATGTTCGCGCTGCTCTCGCCGCTGCTGGGCGGCATGACGCTCGCGATCGATTCCACCGCGGGCGAGCGCGAGCGCGGCTCCCTCGAGCCGCTGCTCGCCAATCCCGTCCCGGTGCGCGAGATCGTGCTCGGCAAGTGGCTCGCGGCGTGGACCTTCGCGAGCGGCGTGGCGCTCCTCACGCTCGCGGGCTTCGCCGCCGCGGCCTCGCTCTACGCGCAGAAGAAGCTCGCCGCGTTGATGACCTTCGGCGCGCCCGAGCTCGCCGGGTTCTTCGCGATGGTGGTCCCGTTCGCGGCGATGACCTCGGCGCTGCAGATGCTGATCTGCACGTACGGGCGCTCGTACCGCGAGGCGCAGACCTACGTGAGCTACCTCGCCACCGCGGTCTCGTTCGTGCCGGTGATCGTGCTCTTCTCGGGGCTCAAGGATGCGCGCTGGCAGCTCGCGGTGCCGGTGCTCGGCCAGCAGGCGGTGCTCTCGCGCATCGTGCGCGGCGACGCGTTCGCGTTCCTCGACTGGGCGGTCCCCGCCGCGGTGGCGGCGGCGCTCGCCGCGCTCGCGCTCGCCGCGGTGGTGCGGCTTCTGGGCGAGGAGCGCATCGTGTTCGGGCGATCGTGAGCGCCGCGCCCGCCGACCTCGACGCGATCTTCTCGGAAGCGGGCCCGCTCGCCCGCGCCGTGCCCGGCTTCCGCCATCGCCGGGAGCAGGTGGAGTTCGCGCGCGCGGTGCTCGAGGCGATCGAAGGGAAGGCCGCGCTCATCGCCGAGGCCGGCACCGGCACCGGCAAGACCTTCGCGTACCTCGTGCCGGCGCTCCTCGCGGGCGGGCGCGTGATCGTCTCCACCGGCACCAAGACGCTGCAGGACCAGCTCTACCATCGCGACCTGCCGCGCGTGCGCGACGCGCTCGGCGTGCGCGCGGACGTGGCGCTCCTCAAGGGCCGCGCCAACTACGTGTGCCTGCACCACCTCGAGCTCGCCGCGAGCCAGGGCACCTTCGCCGTGCGCGAGGAGGCCTCGCACCTGCAGAAGATCGCGAGCTTCGCCGCGCGCACGATGAGCGGGGACCGCAGCGAGTGCGCCGAGGTGCCGGAAGGATCGGGGGCCTGGGCGCAGGCGACCTCGACCCGCGAGAATTGCCTGGGCTCCGCGTGCAAGCACTACCAGGACTGCTTCGTGATGAAGGCGCGCAAGCGCGCCGCCGAGGCGGACGTGGTGGTCGTGAACCACCATCTCTTCTTCGCCGACGTCGCGCTGCGCGACGAGGGCGCGGCGGACCTGCTGCCCGAGGCGAACACCGTGGTTTTCGACGAGGCGCACCACCTGCCCGACCTCGCGCGCGTCTTCTTCGGCCAGTCGCTGTCGACGAACCAGCTCGTGGAGCTCGCGCGCGACGTGCGCACCGCCGAGGCGGCCCACGCGCGCGAGAGCACCGTGATGGGCGACGCGGCGATCGCCATGGAGAACGCGGCACGCGAGGTGCGGATCGCGCTGGGCGCCGCGGCCGGTCGCGTCGCGCTCACGGCGCTGCGCGAGCGCGCGGCGTTCGAGCGCGCGCTCGCGGCGCTCGAGGAGCGCCTGGCCGGCCTCGCGAAGCAGCTGCGCGCGCAGGAGGAACGCGCGGAGGAGATCCGCAACTGCCGCATGCGGGCCGAGGAGTACTACGCGCGGGTGATCGAGTGGCGCGAGGCCGGCGAGAGGACCCGGGGGGACGCGTACGGCGAGGCGCCGGCCGCGGACTTCGTGCGCTGGATCGAGGCCTATCCGCAATCGGCGGCGCTCTACCTCACGCCGCTCGACGTGGGGCGCATCCTCGGCGAGACGATGAAGGCGGGCGAGCGCGCCTGGATCTTCACCTCCGCGACGCTTTCGGTGAACGGCGATTTCTCGCATTTCCAGTCGGAGATGGGGCTCGGCGCGGCGCGCACCGTCGCGTGGCCCAGCCCGTACGATTTCGGCAGCCAGGCGCTGCTCTACGTGCCCCAGGGGCTGCCCGATCCCAATTCAGAAGGCTATGTCGAGGCGGTGATCGACGCCGCGTGGCCCGTGGTGCGCGCGAGCGGCGGGCACGCCTTCCTGCTCTTCACGAGCCTGCGCGCGATGGACCGGGGATACGACCGGCTCGCCGCCAAGCTCGCCTCGGCGGGATTGCGCTGGCCGCTGCTGCTGCAGGGAACCGGCTCGAAGAACGAGCTGCTGGAGCGCTTCCGCCGCTCGCCGCACGCGATCCTCGTCGCCTCGCAATCGTTCTGGGAGGGCGTGGACGTGAAGGGCGAGCAGCTCTCGGTGGTGGTCATCGACCGGCTGCCGTTCAACCCGCCCGACGAGCCGGTGCTCGCCGCATGCATCGAGCGCATCAACCGCGCGGGCGGCAACGCCTTCATGGATTACCAGCTGCCGCGCGCGGTGATCGCGTTGAAGCAGGGCGCCGGGCGCCTGATCCGCGACGAGACGGACCGCGGAGCGCTCGTGATCTGCGACCCGCGGCTCGTCGACAAGCCCTACGGCAAGCGCATCTGGCGCGCGCTGCCGCCCTTCCGCCGCACGCGCGCGCTCGCCGACGTGGAAGCGTTCTTCGCGGCGGGCGCGGCGCCCGTCACCTCGTCGGCGCGATGAACTTCCAGCCCTCGGGGCACTGCGTGACCTTCGGGTAGTACGCCTTGGCCGACGCGCAGTAGTTCATGTAGAGCGGGCCCTGGCTCGGCGCGCCGGGGCCGGGCTGCACCTCGGTCGTGGGGCCGAGGTCCTCGTCCTGCGGGACCACCGCGTACGGCTCGGGATACGAATAGCCGTAGTACCGGTCGCCGTAGTACGGATACGTGTACGCGTACGAAGGGTAGGCGTAGTAGTGCGGATACCCGTAGTAGTAGTACGACGGCCAGTAGAACGGTACGCCTAAGTAGAAGCTCCAGCCGCCCCAGCCGCCGTAGTGGCCGCCATGGCCGCGATAGTCATGGCCGCCCCAATGGCCGCCGTGGCCCCCGTACCCGTGCCCGCCGCCGCCATGGCGATCCGCCATCGCGGGTACGGCGCTCGCGAGGCCGATGGCCGCGAGTGCCGCCATGAGGATCGTTCTCGTCGATTTCATTTGCGCGCTCCTTGCATCCGTCCCGAAGGACATCTCGTCGTTGGATTCAACGGGCGAGAGCCCGTTTCGGATGACTTCCAAAGTCCTGTCGGATCAAACCCCTGCGAACCCGTGCCCACGCCCCATTGTGGTCCCCTCCGGCGCGCCCCGTGTTGCGCCATGGCAACGCGCCCTCATCCCGGCATCGGCAGCGACACCCGCGCCTCGAGGCCCCCGCCTTCTCGCGGCAGGAGCTGCAGGCTTGCGCCGTGCAGCGTCGCGACCCGGTCGGCGATGGCGAGCCCGAGCCCCGCGCCGGACGAGCCGCTGCGCGCGTCGTCGCGCCGCGTGAAGGGTTGCTTGAGGCGCGCCACCTGCCCGGCGGGGATGCCGGGGCCGCGGTCGAGCACCGAGATCACGGCCCGCCCGGGCTCGCGGCGCGTGCGCACCACGATCTCGCCGCCCGCATGGCGCGCCGCGTTCGCGATGAGGTTGTCGACGAGGCGGCGCATGGCGAGCGGGCGCAGCATCGCGGGCGGGATGTCCTCGAGGTCGCAGGAGACGGTGGCGCCGCCGCGTGCGGCGCGCTCCGCGCACGAGCGCGCGAGCTCGGCCAGTCCCACCGGCGACGGCGGCTCGGCGGCCTCGCTGCGCATGTAGTCGATGAACTGGTCGATGATCGCGTTCATGTCCTCGAGGTCCTGCACCATGCCGCGCTGGGCCTCGGCGTCGATGCGGCCCTCGAGCATCTCCACCTCCAGGCGCAGGCGCGAGAGCGGCGTGCGCAGGTCGTGGGAGACGCCGGCGAGGAAGGTGGCGCGCTCGCTGCGGCTGCGGCGCAGGTCCTCGTTCATCTCGTTGAACGCGCGCGCCACGGCGCGGATCTCCGACGGCCCCGTTTCGCGGACGGGCTCCGGGTCGCCGCCCTTGCCGATCCTCGCCGCGGCGAGGGCGAGCTCGCCCAAGGGGCGGTTCATCCGGAAGACGAGGAAGAACGTCGCCGCGATGGCGATCGCGAGCCCGGCCGCGCCCCAGGCGAGGAGGGCCGCCACGGGGTCGCGCTCGATGCGCGTGCGCGGAAACGCGATCCAGTAGTCCTGCGCGCCCGAGGGAATGCGCACCCACAGGAAGCCCTTGGGGCCGCCGTTGCCGTTGTCGATGCGGCGCACATAGACATCCGCGTCGGGGCCGAAGGCCTCGCGGATGCGCTGCCGGAAGAAGCGCATCGGCACGGCGCCCTCCGCGGGCTTCATCGTGTCGTCGCCGCCCACGGCGACGATGCGGATGCCTTCCTGCCGCGCCACGTCCTCGATGAAGCGCCCCCGCGCCGCGGGGTCCATGGCGTCCAACGCCGCGCGGATGGTCTTCAGGTGGCTCACGAAGTGGCCGACGCGCGCGGTGAAGCGCGGATGCGTCACGTACTCGTGGAGCAGGTAGAGCGAGGCCGCCTGCGAGAGCATCAGCGCCGCCGCGATCACGATCAGCGTGCGCCAGCGCAGCGACGAGGGAACGAGCCTCACTTCTGCGGCGCGCCGTCGGGGATGAACACGTAGCCGAATCCCCACACGGTCTGGATGTAGCGCGGGGACTGCGGATCCTCGCCGAGCAGCTTGCGAAGCCGCGAGACCTGCACGTCGATCGACCGGTCGTAGCTCTCGTGCTCGCGGCCGCGCGCGAGCTCCATCAGCTTGTCGCGCGACATGGGCTCGCGCGGATGCATCGCGAGCGCCTTGAGCAGCGCGAACTCGCCGGTCGTGAGAGGCACCGGCTCGCCGTCGCGCGTGAGCGAGCGCGTGCCGAGGTTCAGCGCGAACGGGCCGAACACCGCCATCTTGTCGTCGGCCGTGGGGGCTCCGGGCGCCTCGGGCGGCACCTGGCGGCGCAGCACCGCGTGGATGCGCGCCACGAGCTCGCGCGGATTGAAGGGCTTCGCGAGGTAGTCGTCGGCGCCCATCTCGAGGCCGAGGACGCGGTCCGCCTCCTCGCCGCGGGCGGTGAGCACGATGACCGGCACGTCCGAGCGGGCGCGGAGCTCGCGGCACACGGTGAGCCCGTCCTTGCCCGGCAGCATGAGGTCGAGCAGGACGACGTCGAACCGCCGCCGCGCCGCCGCGGCGAGCCCGCGCTCGCCGTCGGGCGCGACCTCGACCGCGACGCCGTGGCCGGCGAGGTACTCGCTCGTGAGGGCGGCGAGCCGCGCGTCGTCCTCGACGAGCAGCGCGGCGATGAGGGGGTCCGGGCCGGTCACCGCGCGATCATAGCGGCCCTACTGCGGCTGCGCGGGCGCGGACGGACCGGCGCCGCCGCGCTTGCGCCAGTGCTGCGCCACCATCGCGCGCTGCTCCGGCGTCAGGACGGCGTGC
>DASUXK010000556.1:0-3359 GCA_036377935.1 Usitatibacter sp. | reverse complement strand
GGAGCGCGACGAGGCGCCGGGTCTCCTCGCTCCCGCCCACGGAGACGCCGAGGAACACGTGCGCATCCTTGCCCGGCGCGTAGCGGTAGTTGAACTCCGTGACGCTGCGTTTGCCGAGGAGCGCGATCAGCTGCTTGTACGCCCCGGGGCGCTCGGGAAGGGTCACCGCGAGCACCGCCTCGCGATGCTCGCCCAGCTCCGCGCGCTCGGCCACGAAGCCCAGGCGGTCGAAGTTCACGTTCGCGCCGCTCGCGACCGCGACGAACGTGCCGCCCTTCGCGCGGCGCTTCGCGATCCAGCGCTTGGCCCCGGCGAGCGCCACGGCGCCCGCGGGCTCGAGCACGGTGCGCGTGTCCTCGAAGATGTCCTTGATCGCGGCGCAGATCTCGTCGGTGTCGACGAGCACCATCTCGTCGACCAGCTCCGCGCACAGGCGCAGCGTCTCGCGGCCCACCTGGCGCACGGCCACGCCATCGGCGAAGAGGTTCACGTGCGGCAGCGTCACGCGCCGGCCCTGGCGCAGCGACTCGCGCATCGCCGCGGAATCGACCGGCTGCACGCCGATCACCTTCGTGCGCGGCGCCACGCGCTTCACGTACGCGGCGATGCCGGAGATGAGCCCGCCGCCGCCCACCGGGACGAAGATCGCGTCGATGGGATGCGCGTGCTGGCGCAGGATCTCCACGCCGATCGTGCCCTGGCCCGCGATCACCAGCGGGTCGTCGTAGGGGTGCACGAACGTGAGCTTGTGGCGCCGGGCGAGCGCCTTCGCGTGCAGGAACGCCTCGTGGTAGCTGTCTCCGTGCAGCTCGACCTTCGCGCCGCGCGCGGCCACGGCGCCCACCTTGATGCGCGGCGTGGTCACGGGCATCACGATGGTCGCCCGCGTGCCGAGGCGCTGCGCGGCGAGCGCCACGCCCTGCGCGTGGTTGCCCGCCGAGGAGCAGATCACGCCGCGCGCGAGCTCCTCGGGCGAGAGGTGCGCCATCTTGTTGTACGCGCCGCGCAGCTTGAACGAGAACACCGGCTGCTTGTCCTCGCGCTTGAGCAGCACGTGGTTGCCCAGGCGCCGCGAGAGCGCCGGCGCGGGATCGAGCGGGCTCTCGATCGCGACGTCGTAGACCTTCGCGGTGAGGATGGCTTCCAGGTATCGTTCGGTTTTCATGGGAATCCTTCGCAACCTGCGAGCATAGGGAAAGCGGGCGATCTTTTCCACAGCGGAGCGCCGATGGAGCGCGCGCCGCTGCGGTATGCTGGGCGCCATGGACGCGAACGCTCTCAAGAAAGCCGCCGCCGAGGCGGCGCTCGCCTACGTCGAGGACGACACCGTCGTCGGCGTGGGGACGGGCTCCACGGTCAACTTCTTCATCGACGCCCTCGCCTCGCGCCGCGCGCGCATCACCGCGACGGTGGCGAGCTCGGAGGCGAGCGCGAAGCGCCTGCGCGACCTGCACATCCCGGTGCGCGAGCTGAACGACACCGACGGCTGCGAGGTCTACGTCGACGGCGCCGACGAGGTGACCGAGCACCTCGCGATGATCAAGGGCGGCGGCGGCGCGCTCACCCGCGAGAAGATCGTGGCGGCGGCGAGCCGGAAGTTCGTGTGCATCGCCGATGCGAGCAAGCTCGTGGGCGTGCTCGGCAAGTTCCCGCTGCCCGTCGAGGTGATCCCGATGGCCCGCAGCTTCGTCGCGCGCGAGCTCGTGAAGCTGGGCGGCATGCCCGAGCTTCGCCGCGGCGCCGCCACCGACAACGGCAACGTGATCCTCGACGTGCGCGGGCTCACGATCCTGAATCCCGTGGAGCTCGAAGCGACGATCAACCAGATCCCCGGCGTGGTCACCAACGGCCTCTTCGCCCGCCGCCCCGCCGACATCCTGCTTCTCGCCACGCCCGAAGGCGTCAAGACCTACCGGCGCCCGCGCTGACGAGCGAGCGGTTCCCCGACTCGCAGCCGGTCAAGCCTTGGGGACGTAGCCCTGCGCCTGGTCGGCGCCCTCGCCGAAGAAGTGCTTGCGCATCTGCTCCTCGAGGTACTTGCGCGCGCGGGGATCGGCGAGGTTCAGCCGGTTCTCGTTCACGAGCATCTTCTGGTGCTCGAGCCATTGCCGCCACGCCTCCTTCGAGACGGTTTCCCAGAGCCGCTTGCCGAGCTCGCCCGGGTAGGGCGGGAAATCGAGCCCCTCGGCCTCGCGGCCGAGCTTGATGCACTTCACCATGCGCGCCATGAACCGCCTCTTTCCGCTTGCGTGACAGCCTCCATTTTAATCCCGCGGGAGGCTAGAGCTCCTTCACGAACACCTTGGAGCGCCGGTCGGGGTTGTAGCGGGCGCGGCGCCGCTCGGGCAGGCGCGAGGGGTCGGACTCGTGGAAGCCGCGCTCGAGGAACCAGTGCGTGGTGCGCGTCGAGAGGACGAAGATCGACTTGAGGCCCGCGGCGCGCGCGCGCGCCTCCGCGTACGCGAGGAGCCGCTCGCCGCGGCCGCCGTCGCGATAGAACGGGTTCACGGCGAGGGCTGCGAGCTCCGCGGTCTTCTGCTCCGGGAACGGGTAGAACGCCGCGCAGCCGAGGATGTTGCCCTCGGAGGCGATGACGAAGAAGCTCGCGATCTCCTCCTCGAGCTCGCGCGGCTCGCGCTTCACGAGGATGCCCTGCTGCTCGAGGGGCTCGAGGATCTGCACGATGCCCGCCATGTCGTCGCGCGTGGCCGGACGGATCGTCTCCGGCGATTCGGGCACGATCATGGTGCCGATGCCGTGGTGCGTGAAGAGCTCGATGAGGAGCGCGCCGTCCACGTGGCGGCCGATCAGGTGCGCGCGCTTCACGCCCTGGTCGCACGCCTTCACCGCGCACGGCAGGTACACCTGCACGTCCTCGGGGAGGTTGTTCGAGCGCATCACCTCGCGCGCCTGCTTCACCGTGAGCTCGGGAATGAGGCGGCCCTTCGCGTCCAGCGCGCCGGCCGTTTCCGTGAGGAAGATGAGCTTGTCGGCCTGCAGCGCGATGGCGGTCGATGTCGCCACGTCCTCGAGCGTGCAGTTGAAGACGTCGCCGGTGGGCGAGAAGCCGATGGGCGAGATCAGCACCACCTCGTGGTCGTCGAGGCGCCGGCGGATGCCGTCGGCGTCGATCTTGCGCACCTCGCCGGTGTGCTGGAAGTCCACGCCGCCCACCACGCCCACCGGCTTCGCGGTCACGAAGTTGCCGGAGGAGACGCGGATGTCGGCGCCCCACATCGGGCTGTTGGCGAGCTCCATCGACAGCAGCGCCTCCATCTCGACGCGGACGATGCCGTTCGCCTCCTTCACGCAGGCGAGCGCGCGGTCGTCGGTCACGCGCCGGTTCCCCTCGTAGCGCG
>DASUXK010000555.1:0-2461 GCA_036377935.1 Usitatibacter sp. | reverse complement strand
CGGATGCGCGCCTCGACGCCCGCCTGCGGCGATTCGCCCAGCGCCTCGGAGCGGCCGAGGCTCAGCGCGCTCGCCTGCCAGCCGAGGGGCCCGTCGAAGTCCACGAGCTTGCGCGCGGCGAGCATGGCCTTCAGCGTGCGGCGCGCTTCCTCGTCGATTTGCGACCAGGCGGCGGAGGGAATCGGGGCGAGCTCACGAAGGAGGTGGTTCATTTCGCCCCTCCCGCCCGCAGGCTGCCGATGCCGAGCGAGCCGTCGTCGCCGCCGGCCGATTCCCCGGCCTGCGCGGCATCCATCGCTTCCTCGATCCCCAGCACGGACTTGTCCGAGAAGAGGTAGGTGCGCAGGTTCTCGTCGAGCTTCGCGTCGCGGCGGCGCAGCCACTCGAGGACCATGGCCGCGTGCTCCTTCTCCTCGTCGCGGTTGTGCGCGAGGATCGCGCGCAGCTCGTCGTCGGTCGCGGCGTCGACGCGCTGGTCGTACCAGTCGACCGCCTCCAGCTCCTCCATGATCGAGACGATCGCCCGGTGGCGATCCATCGTGCCGACCTTCAGCTTGTCGGTGCTTTCGTGGAAACCCTCGCTTGCCTGCGCCATGTTGTTCGCTCTCCTTGGGGTTGGCGTGACGATTTTTCGGCCGGCCCTGGGGGCCTTCCGGATAGGAAGGACAGCTTCCCCCCGCAATCGTTTCCGGTCCCCGGCGCCGTCCGCGGCCGCCGGAATCGCGCCGGGCTTGTGTTAGATCAAGGCGGCGCCTGTAAAGCTGCATATTGTATGTAGCTTATGAAAACCGCGTTTTTCCATCCGCAAACCCCCAAGGAAAGAATCATGGAAGCGTCGATCGCCTCCCTTCACGAAGCGAACCCCGCAAGGAAGCTCTGGCAATGGCTGGGCATCGTGTTCCTGCTCTCCTTCGCCGCCCTCGGCTGGATCGGCCGCGAGATCTACCTCGCCGCGCCGCCGATTCCTGAGACCGTCCGCGTCGAGCACGGCGCGACGCTCTTCACCGGCAACGACATCCAGGAAGGCCAGCGCGCGTGGCTGTCCGCCGGCGGCCAGCAGCTCGGCACCGTCTGGGGCCACGGCAGCTACGTCGCACCCGACTGGTCGGCCGACTGGCTGCACCGCGAGGCCACCGCGTATCGCGACATCCGCTCCGAGGCGATGTACGGCCTGCCCTACGCGAAGCTCACGCTCGCGCAGCGCGGCTCCGTCGGCGCGATCGTGAAGGAGGAGATGCGGCGCAACACGTACGACGCGCAGACGAAGACGCTCACCGTCTCCGCCGACCGCGCCAGGGCGATCGCGCAGGTCCAGCAGCACTACGAGGCGCTCTTCGGCAACGACCCGCGCCTCGAGCCCCTGCGCGAGCGCTACGCGATGGGCGACAACCTGCTCCCGAGCGAGGAGGCGCGCCGCCAGCTCTCCGGATTCTTCTTCTGGTCCGCGTGGGCCGCGACCACGGATCGTCCCGGCGAGTCGAACCTCACCTACACCAGCAACTGGCCGCACGAGCCCATCGTCGGCAACAACCTCACGGGCACCGCGACCGCCTGGACGGCGGTGAGCATCATCCTGCTCATCGCCGGCATCGCGGGCATGGTCTGGTACCACACGGTGCACGCCGAGGAGCCCGACCCGAGGACGCCCGAGCGCGACCCGCTCGTGAACGCCTCGGCGACGCCCTCGATGAAGGCCACGCGCAAGTACTTCTTCGTCGTGATCGGGCTGCTGCTCGCGCAGATCGGCATGGGCGCGATCACCGCGCACTACGCCGTCGAGGGCCGCGCCTTCTTCGGCCTGCCGCTCGCCGAGATCCTGCCCTACACGGTGAGCCGCACGGTGCACACGCAGTTCGGCATCTTCTGGATCGCGACGGCGTGGCTCGCCACCGGGCTCTACATCGCGCCGCTCCTGTCCGGCCACGAGCCGAAGCTGCAGAAGCTCGGCGTGAACGTGCTCTTCTGGGCGCTCATCTTCATCGTCGTGGGCTCCACGGCGTTCGGCTGGCTGGGCACGCTGCAGCGCGAGGGCTACGACTTCTCGTTCTGGCTCGGCAACCAGGGGCTCGAGTTCACGAGCATGGGCCGCGTGTGGCAGATCCTGCTCTTCGTGGGCCTGCTCTTCTGGCTGCTGCTGCTCGGCCGCGCCCTGTGGCCGGCGCTGAAGAAGCCATCGGAGACCCGCGGCCTCATCGCGATGGTGTTCCTCTCCGCGGCGTGCATCGGCGGGTTCTACGCGGCCTCGCTCGCGTGGGGCCAGCACACGCACTACGCGATGATCGAGTACTGGAGGTGGTGGCTCGTGCACCTCTGGGTCGAGGGCTTCTTCGAGGTGTTCGCCACGGCGATCATCGCGCTGCTCTTCGCCCGGCTCGGCCTGGTGAGGGCCGCGACGGCGACGACGGCGACGCTCTTCGCGACGGTGGTGTTCCTCTTCGGCGGCATTCTCGGCACGCTCCAC
>DASUXK010000554.1:0-4049 GCA_036377935.1 Usitatibacter sp. | reverse complement strand
CTGCGCACCTACCCGAAGAACACGGTCTTCATCACCGAAGGCGACTCGAGCGACTCGGTCTTCGTGGTCCTTTCCGGGCGCGTGAAGGTGTTCATTTCGGACACCGAGGGCCACGAGATGATCCTGGACACGCAGGGTCCCGGCGAATACGTCGGCGAGATGGCGCTCGACGGCAAGCCCCGCTCGGCTTCGGTGATGACGCTCGAGCCCACGACGTTCTCCGTGATCGGCCGTGATCCGGTGCGCGAGGCGATCCGGCGCAACCCCGACTTCGCGCTCGACATGATCTCGCGCATCATCGATCGCGCGCGCATCGCGACCAACAGCGTGAAGGATCTCGCGCTCCTCGACGTCTACGGACGCGTGGCGCGGCTGCTCCTCAACATGTCGGTCGAGACGGCGGACGGCAAGCTCCAGATCCCCGAGAAGATCACCCAGCAGGAGATCGCCGAGCGCGTCGGCGCCTCGCGCGACATGGTGAGCCGCATCTTCCGCGACCTCACGGCCGGCGGCTACATCACGGTCGAGAACCGCATCGTCACCATCAACAAGAAGCCGCCCGCGCGCTGGTAGCGCGGAATCTTCCGCACTTCCCCTCCGGACTCCTCCGTTTCGCCGTTGCCGCGGGTGGCCCTACGCTGGACTCGCCCTCCCGAAACCGACGAAAGGCGACCGCGATGCTCGACGACCTGCGCACGCACCAACCGGAACCCACCGGCGAAGAACGCGAATGGATGGGCGTGGACGCGCTCGGCGCGGCCACCCGGGCGCTCGTCCTGGTGGGGGTCTCGCTCATGATCGGCGTGGCGGCGAGCTACGTCGTGTCGCCCGACGACCCGGGCATTCCCGTGGTCGCCGCGGCGAAGGCGCCGGCGCGCTAGGAGCGCTCGCGCCTCACTTCTTGCGCGGGCGCTGCCAGTCCGGCTTGGTGACCTGCTTCTTCTGCGTGAGCGTGAGGCCGCCGGGCGGCACATCGCTCGTGATGGTGGCCCCGGCGGCGATAGTCGCACCGCGGCCGATGGTGACGGGTGCGATGAGCTGGACGTCCGAGCCGATGTGCACGTCGTCCTCGATCACCGTGCGGTGCTTGCGCGCGCCGTCGTAGTTGCAGGTGATGGTCCCGGCGCCGATGTTCACGTCGCTTCCCACGGTGGTGTCGCCGACGTAGGCGAGATGATTCGCCTTGCTCGCGCGTCCGATGCGGCTCGCCTTCACCTCCACGAAGTTGCCGACGTGCACCTCGTCGGCGAGCTCGGTGCCGGGGCGGATGCGCGCGTAGGGGCCGATGCGCGCCTGGGCCCCGATGCGCGCCTCTTCCACGAGCGTGAACGGCCGGATCTGCGTGCTCGGGCCCACCTCCACGTCGCGCAGGATGCAGTGGGCCCCGACCTGCACGCCGTCGCCCAGCACCACGCGGCCCTCGAAGATGCAGCTCACGTCGATCGAGACATCACGGCCGCATTGCAGCGTGCCGCGCACGTCGAGCCGCGCGGGATCCGCGAGGGTGACGCCGGCCTCGAGGAGCTTGCCTGCCTCGTTCATCTGGAAAAGGCGCTCGAGGGCGGCGAGCTCCCGCTTGCTGTTCACGCCGAGGCATTCGTGCTCCGCGGCGGGGTGGCGGACCTCGATGGGAACGCCGTCGGATACCGCGGCGCCGACCACGTCGGTGAGGTAGTACTCGCCCTGGGCATTGTCGTTTCGCAGCCGCTCGAGCCAGCCCTGGAGGCGCGCGCGAGGAATGGCGACGATGCCGGTGTTCACCTCACCGATCGCACGCTCCGCCTCGCTCGCATCCTTCTCCTCGACGATCCGCGCCACGCGGCCCGAGGCGTCGCGCACGACGCGGCCGTAGCCCTTCGGGTCCGAAAGCACTTGCGTGAGGAGCGCGAGCTTCCCGGCCCCCGCGGCGCGGGTGAGCTCGCGAAGCGTCTCGATCGAGATCAGCGGCACGTCGCCGTAGAGCACGAGGACGATCCCGTCGGGGCCGAGGTGAGGCATCGCCTGCATCACCGCGTGGCCGGTGCCGAGCTGCGGCGATTGCTCGGCCCACGCGATGTCGGGCGCGGCGAGCCGGTCGCGAACAGCCGATCCGCCATGGCCCACGACCACGCAGAGGCGCGCCGGCGAAAGCTGCCGCGCCGTCTCCAGGACATGGGCCAGCAGCGGCCGGCCCGCGAGGGGCTGGAGGACCTTGGGCAGGTCCGAACGCATGCGCTTCCCCTGGCCGGCGGCCAGGATCACGACCTGGAGCGCTGTGGATGTCATGTGCCGCGTTTCTCCACCGTAGGAAACAAAAAGGGCAGGGGAGGTCCCCTGCCCGCATGTGTTGCGCCTCTAAGTAAAGGAGTTTCGTGATCCCCCTTGCTACGCTGGCAATTCTACCACGTCAGCGGCGCTGGCGCAGCTTCCGGATCGCGGCGAGCTGGGCGACCGCCTCGGCGAGCTCGGCTTGCGCCTTGGCGAGCTCCATCGCCCCCGTCCTGTTGGCGAGCGCTTCCTTCGCTTGCCGCTCCGCCTCCATCGCCTTCGCCTCGTCCAGATCGTGCGCGCGGATCGAGGTATCGGCGAGCACGGTGACCCCGTCCGGCTGCACTTCCATCATGCCGCCCGAGACATAGATCACCTCCTCGGCGGAGTCCGTACCCGGCCGGATGCGAACCGTCCCCGGCTTGATGCGGGTGAGCAGCGGCGCGTGCTCCGGCAGGATGCCCAGCTCCCCGGCCTCGCCAGGTACCACGATCATCTCCGCCTCGCCCGAGAAGATCGACTTCTCGGCGCTCACGATGTCGACATGCAGCGTCTTTGCCATGATCCCGCCTTATTGCAGCGTTTTCGCCTTCTCGATCGCTTCCTCGATGGTGCCGACCATGTAGAAGGCCTGCTCGGGGAGGCTGTCGCACTCGCCGTTCACGATCATCTTGAAGCCCTTGATCGTGTCCTTGAGGGTCACGTACTTGCCGGGCGACCCGGTGAAGACCTCGGCCACGTGGAACGGCTGCGACAGGAAGCGCTGGATCTTGCGCGCCCGGCCCACCGCCAGCTTGTCCTCGGGCGAGAGCTCGTCCATGCCGAGGATCGCGATGATGTCGCGCAGCTCCTTGTAGCGCTGCAGCACCTGCTGCACGGCGCGGGTGGTGTTGTAGTGATCCTCGCCCACCACGTTGGGGTCCACCTGGCGCGACGTCGAATCGAGCGGGTCCACCGCCGGGTAGATGCCGAGCGCGGCGATGTCGCGCGAGAGCACCACGGTCGCGTCGAGGTGGCCGAAGGTGGTCGCGGGCGACGGGTCGGTGAGGTCGTCCGCGGGCACGTACACGGCCTGGATCGACGTGATGGATCCGGTCTTGGTCGACGTGATGCGCTCCTGGAGCCTGCCCATCTCCTCGGCGAGCGTCGGCTGGTAGCCCACCGCCGACGGCATGCGGCCGAGCAGCGCCGACACCTCGGTGCCCGCGAGCGTGAAGCGATAGATGTTGTCGATGAAGAGCAGGATGTCGCGCCCCTCGTCGCGGAAGCGCTCGGCCATGGTGAGGCCGGTGAGCGCCACGCGCAGGCGGTTGCCCGGCGGCTCGTTCATCTGGCCGAACACCATCGCGACCTTGGACTTGGACAGGTCCTCCTGCACGATCACCTTCGCGTCCGACATCTCGTGGTAGAAGTCGTTGCCCTCGCGGGTGCGCTCGCCCACGCCGGCGAACACCGACAGGCCCGAGTGCTGCGTCGCGATGTTGTTGATGAGCTCGAGCATGGTGACCGTCTTGCCCACGCCGGCGCCGCCGAAGAGGCCGATCTTGCCGCCCTTGGCGAACGGGCAGATGAGGTCGATCACCTTGATGCCGGTCTCGAGCAGCTCCACCGACGGCGAGAGCTGGTCGAACTTCGGGGCCGCGGCGTGGATCGAGCGCGTTTCTTCCGCGTTCACCGGGCCGCGCTCGTCGATCGGCCGGCCGAGCACGTCCATCACGCGGCCGAGTGTCGCCGGCCCGACGGGCACGGAGATCGGCGCGCCGGTGTTGTCCACCTTCATGCCGCGACGCAGGCCGTCGGTC
>DASUXK010000553.1:0-2183 GCA_036377935.1 Usitatibacter sp. | reverse complement strand
GGGCGGAAACAGGAAATCGCCGAGGTAGCTGATCACGTGCTTGCGTCCGCCCGCGATCTCGATGTAGTCGGCGCCGGGCGAGATCGTGTCGGCGAGCGTCGCCTCGTCGTCCAGCGCGGCGCGGAACGGGTCGAAATAGGCGGGGGCCACGCGCGCGCCGAGGCGCACCGTGCCCGCATCGGGTGCGGTCTCGCCGAGGATGAGCTTGAGGAGCGTGGTCTTCCCGCTGCCGTTGGGGCCGATGAAGCCCAACTTGTCCCCGCGCATCACGCGGCAGGAGAAATCGTCCACCACGTGCCGCCCGTCGTACGACTTCGCGACGTGCTCGAGCTCGGCGACGAGCCTGCCCGAGCGCTCGCCGGCGGAGAGCGCGAGCTCGACCTTTCCCATCCGCTCGCGGCGCGCGGCGCGCTCCTCGCGCAGGCGCTCGAGCCGGCGCACGCGCCCCTCGTTCCTCGTGCGCCGCGCTTCGACGCCCTTGCGGATCCACACTTCCTCCTGCGCGAGCTCCTTGTCGAAGCGCCGGTTCACCGCCGCCTCCATCGCGAGCATCTCGGCCTTGCGCGCCTCGTAGGCGGTGAAGTTGCCGGGAAAGCTCGCGAGCCGCCCGCGGTCGAGCTCGACGATGCGCTGGGCCACGCGATCGAGGAAGCGCCGGTCGTGCGTCACGAAGAGCACCGCGCCGGAAAAGGCGAGCAGGTTCTCCTCGAGCCATTCGATGGCGCCGATGTCGAGGTGGTTGGTGGGCTCGTCCAGCAGCAGGAGCTGCGGGCCGGAGACCAGCGCGCGCGCGAGCGCGACGCGCTTCTTCATGCCGCCGGAGAGCTCCGCCACCGGGCGATCGGCGTCGAGGCCGAGCCGCGTGAGGGCGGCCTCGATGCGGTGCTCGAGCGCCCACCCGCCGCTCGCGTCCAGCGCCTCGTGCAGGCGCTGCATGCGCTCGAGGTCGCCCGCATGCGCCGCGGCGTGGTAGTCGAGGAGGAGCCGGCGCGCCGGGCCCATGCCGCTCGCCGCGGCCTCGAAGATCGTCTGTCCCGCCTCGAACGCGGGCTCCTGGTCGACCGCGGCCAGCGCGAGGCCCGGTGCGCTCCACACCGTGCCGTCGTCGGGGCGCGCGACGCCCTCGATGATGCGCAGCAGGCTCGACTTGCCGGTGCCGTTGCGTCCGATCAGGCCGATGCGCTCGCCGTCCTCGACGACGAGGTCGGCGTGGTCGAGGAGGGGGACGTGGCCGTAGGCGAGGCAGACGCCGGAGAGCTGGAGCAGGGGCACGCCTCCATTCTATCGGCGCGCGGCACCGCGGCGATCGCCTGGTGGCGCGCGCCGGCCGCGATGAAGAGCAGCAGGAGCAGGGCGAGGGCGAGGAGGCGGATGGCGAACGTCATGGCGCGTACACTACCGCCGAACTAGGGCGAATCGCGCCCTAGTTCCTCTGTAGAGTCGCGCTATGCCCCAACCCACCACCCGGGTCCTCGCCGTCCTCGAGATCCTCCAGTCCCGGCCGCAGATCGGCGGCGCCGAGCTCGCGAGCCGCGTGGGGGTCGACCGCCGCACGCTGCGCCGCTACATCGCCACGCTCGAGGAGATGGGGATCCCGATCACCACCGAGCAGGGCCGCTACGGCGGCTACCGGCTGGTGCCGGGCTACAAGCTGCCGCCGATGATGTTCACGGAGGAGGAGGCGCAGGCGCTCTCGCTCGGCCTCATCGCCGCGCGCGGCCTCGGGCTCGCCGATGCCGCGCCCGCGATCGAGAGCGTGCAGGCGAAGCTCGACCGGGTGCTGCCGAGCGCGCCGCGCCGCACGATCGCGGCGCTGCGCGAGAGCGTCGCCTTGCAGACGGGCGATGCGCGCGCGCACGCCGACGCGAAGCTGCTGCGCGTCCTGAGCGAGTCGGCGCAATCGCGGCGCGTCGCGTCCCTGCGATATCGCGCGGCCGACGGCACGCTCACCTCGCGCGATTTCGACGTCTACGGCCTCGTGTTCCGCTCGGGACGCTGGTACGTGGTGGGCTTTTGCGAGCTGCGCAAGGGCCTGCGCACGCTGCGGCTGGACCGCGTCGCGCATGCGGAGGTCACGGCACGGCCCTTCGAGCGGCCGGCCGGATTCGACGCGTCGGAATACCTCGACCGGGCGATGGCGACGCTCCCGCGCGCGATTCCCATCGAGGTGCTGCTGCACGCCG
>DASUXK010000552.1:0-7939 GCA_036377935.1 Usitatibacter sp. | reverse complement strand
AAAGACGCTGCAAGGTCTCCCGGAGCGGCGATTCGGAAAGGCCGCGCGCCAATTCCGCCCGTTTTTCCCTCGGCCTCCTCGGCCATCCGCAGATCTTTGCGTGATGGTGTTGAGCGGCCGCCCCCGCCATCGCGCCGTCTCTCCGCCTACATTGCGGTCCGCTCAAACACCGTTCCCGCTATTTCTTCCGGGAAAGACGCTGCAAGGTCTCCCGGAGCGGCGATTCGGAAAGGCCGCGCGCCAATTCCGCCCGTTTTTCCCTCGGCCTCTTCGGCCATCCGATCATCGGCGCCTTGACCTTCGACGGCGTCGAGTCGCTTCCGCGCGCCTTCGCCAAAGCGATGGACGCCTCGTCCCGCAGCCGAGCACAGAGATCTTTGCCTGGTGGGGTTGAGCGGCCGCCCCCGCCATCGCGCCGTCTCTCCGCCTAAATTGCGGTCCGCTCAAACACCGTTCCCGCTATTTCTTCCGGGAAAGGCGCTGCAAGGTCTCCCGGAGCGGCGATTCGGAAAGGCCGCGCGCCAATTCCGCCAATTTTTCCCTCGGCAGGTCGCCGCGCGGCCTGACGGGGCGCCGCGATGTGACCTGCTTCACTTGTACTTCGACCTTTATTGAATTAAATTGCTGATCCGTCGCATGTTTCGAGGACTTCCGCGCACCTTCGCGCAACCCCTCGAGCACGCGCGGCGCGAGTTGCCGGAGGATCGCCGCTACGGGTCCGCTGGCCGCGCAGATAACAACAGTCGTTCCGTCAATGGCGCATACCCGGCTCGCTTCCGCGAGGGGCTCGGGAACCAGGGTCCTGTAGCGCCGCTGCAGGCGCTTGATGTCGGCGAGCCGGGCTGCGATGGCATGCAGCTCGGGGTTCGCGAGGTGCTTGGCGATGGGATCGGTAGCCATGATGGGGAACGGAGGCGTGGGTTGAACATTATTCTCGTATCGGACAGCCTCGCGAAGAGCCGTTCGGTCACGCTCTCGCAGGGCCAGGTGATGCTGATCGCGTTCGGCATCCTCGCCGCCGGGTTCATGCTCGCCACCGCGACCTACTTCGTCACCCTGCGCCTGGCCGCCGATGTGAGCAACCCGTACTTCCGCTCGCTCGTGGCCTCCCTGCGCCGCGACGACGTGCAGCGCTCGAAGGCGCAGGTGAAGGAGAACCTCGACGCGCTCGCCGCGAAGGTGGGCGAGCTGCAGGCGCGCATCCTGCGCCTGGACGCCTTCGGCGAGCGCCTCGCGAAGGCGGCGGGCATCAAGAAGGAGGAGTTCCGCTTCGACGAGAAGCCGGGCCAGGGCGGGCCCGCGGTGCTCCTCGACCACGAGCTCACCGTCCCCGAGTTCCGCCAGATGCTCGACGAGATGTCGCGCGTGCTCGACGACCGCAGCGAGAAGATGGGCGTGCTCGACTCCTTCTTCATGGACGACCGCCTGGCGAGGAAGACGATCCCCACCTCGATGCCGGTGAACGGCTATTACTCGTCGAACTACGGCTACCGCATCGACCCCATCAACGGGCGGCAGGAGTTCCACACCGGCGTCGACATCGTGGTGCCGACCGGGACCAAGGTCATGGCGGCCGCCGGCGGCGTCGTCTCCTACTCCGGCACGATGCCCGAGTACGGCAACGTGGTGGACATCGACCACGACAACGGCCTCACCTCGCGCTACGCGCACCTCTCGAAGCGGCTGGTGAAGGTGGGCGACGTGGTGATGAAGGGCCAGTTCATCGCGCTGTCCGGCAGCACGGGGCGCACCACCGGGCCGCACCTGCACTTCGAGGTGCGCGACAAGGGCATCCCGCTCAACCCGGGCAAGTTCCTCGCGGTGGACAAGAAGGACATCATGCTGAAGGCGGCCCTGCGGCGCTAGCCCGGGCGCAGCCGCCCGGCGGGGTTGCCCGGGCGCGGGCCGCCCCCATCTCCCCGGTATAATCGAGGATCGCCGGCCCTCCCGGGGGCCGGTTTCCGCGTTTTCCACGCCTCCTTCCCCGTGCTCAACACCGCTCTCAAGGCCATCTTCGGCAGCCGCAACGACAGGCTCCTCAAGCAGTACCGGAAGACCGTCGAACAGATCAACGCGCTCGAGCCCGCCATCCAGAAGCTCACGGATGCGGAGCTCGCGGCGAAGACGCCCGAGCTCAAGCAGAAGATCGCCAACGGCGCGGCGCTCGACGCCATGCTCCCCGAGGCCTTCGCGGTGGTGCGCGAGGCCGGCAAGCGCGTGCTGGGCATGCGCCACTTCGACGTGCAGATGGTGGGCGGCATCGCGCTGCACCAGGGCAAGATCGCCGAGATGCGCACCGGCGAGGGCAAGACGCTGGTGGCCACGCTGCCTTCCTACCTCAACGCGCTCGAGGGCAAGGGCGTGCACGTGGTGACGGTGAACGACTACCTCGCGCGCCGCGACTCCGAATGGATGGGCCGCATCCACCGCTTCCTCGGCCTCACGGTGGGCGTGGTCGTGCCGCAGATGGATCCGGCCGAGAAGCAGGAGTCCTACCGCGCGGACATCACGTACGGCACGAACAACGAGTTCGGCTTCGACTACCTGCGCGACAACATGGCGACCACCGTCGCCGACCGCTTCCAGAGGAAGCTGCACTACGCGATCGTGGACGAGGTGGACTCGATCCTCATCGACGAGGCGCGCACGCCGCTCATCATCTCCGGGCAGGCCGACGACTCCACCGAGCTCTACCGCCGCATCAACGAGCTCGTGCCGAGGCTCACCAAGCAGGAAGACGAGAAGGGCCCCGGCGACTACTACGTCGACCTCAAGATGCACCAGGTCACGCTCTCGGAGGAAGGCCACGAGCACGCCGAGCGCCTGATGACCGAGGCGGGGCTGCTGACCGCCGGCGCGAGCCTCTACGACCCGGCCAACATCGTGCTCATGCACCACCTGTACGCGGGCATCCGGGCCCATGCGCTCTACCACCGCGACCAGCACTACGTGGTGCAGAACGACGAGGTGGTGATCGTCGACGAGTTCACCGGGCGCATGATGCAGGGGCGGCGCTGGTCCGACGGCCTGCACCAGGCGGTCGAGGCGAAGGAGGGCGTGACGATCAAGAGCGAGAGCCAGACCCTCGCCTCGATCACCTTCCAGAACTACTTCCGCCTGTACAAGAAGCTCGCGGGCATGACCGGCACGGCCGACACCGAGGCCTTCGAGTTCTCCACGATCTACAACCTCGAGACGGTGCTCATCCCGACGCACCGCCCGATGGTGCGCAAGGACCTGAACGACCAGGTCTTCATCACGGCGAAGGAGAAGCACGCCGCGATCATCGACGACGTGAAGGAGCGCACCTCCAAGGGCCAGCCGATCCTCGTCGGCACCACCTCGGTGGAGAACTCCGAGCTCCTCGCCTCGATGCTGGAGAAGGAGAAGATCCCGCACAACGTGCTCAACGCGAAGCAGCACGCGCGCGAGGCGGAGATCGTCGCGCAGGCGGGAAGGCCGGCGCAGGTGACCATCGCCACCAACATGGCGGGCCGCGGCACGGACATCGTGCTGGGCGGCAACCCCGACCCCGAGATCCAGCGCATCCGCGCCGACGAGACGCTCGCCGAGGCGCAGAAGGAGTCGCGCGTCGCCGAGCTCAAGCGGGAATGGGAGCAGCTGCACAAGGACGTCGTCGCCGCGGGCGGCCTGCACATCATCGGCTCCGAGCGCCACGAGTCGCGCCGCATCGACAACCAGCTGCGGGGCCGCGCGGGCCGGCAGGGCGACCCGGGCAGCTCGCGCTTCTTCCTGTCCTTCGAGGACCCCCTGCTCAAGATCTTCGCCGGCGAGCGGCTGCAGGGCATCATGCGCTCGCTCAAGATCCCCGAGGGCGAGGCCATCGAGGCGCGCATGGTCACGCGCTCCATCGAGAACGCGCAACGCAAGGTCGAGGCGCGCAACTTCGACATCCGCAAGCAGCTCCTCGAGTACGACGACGTCGCCAACGACCAGCGCAAGGTGATCTACGCGCAGAGGAACGAGCTGCTCGAGTCGGGCGACATCACCGATACCATCGGCTCGATCCGCGCCGATGTGCTCGTCGCCGCCGTGCGCGAGTTCGTGCCGCCGGGCAGCGTCGAGGAGCAATGGGACCTGCCGGCGCTCGAGCGCAAGCTCGAGTCGGACTACTTCGTCACCGCCCCGGTCGCGAAGTGGGCCGAGGAGGACGAGACGCTCGACGAGGAGAAGATCGCCGCGAAGGTGATCGAGCTGGCCGGGCAGGCCTACGACGCGAAGTGGTCGGTGGTGGAAGACAAGGAAGCGGTGCGCAATTACGAGCGCTCCGTGATGCTGCAGGCGATCGACACGCACTGGCGCGAGCACCTCGCCGCGCTCGACTACCTGCGCCAGGGCATCCACCTGCGCGGCTATGCGCAGAAGCAGCCGAAGGACGAGTACAAGCGCGAGGCGTTCGAGCTCTTCGGCGCCATGCTCGACTCGATCAAGCGCGAGGTGACGCGCCACCTGATGGCGGTGCAGGTCCGCACCCAGGAGCAGGTCGAGGAGGCCGAGCGCCGCGCGATCGCCGCCGCGGCGGCGCTCAAGAACGTGCAGTACCACCACTCCGACTTCGGCCAGGCCCTCGCCGGCGACGACGCGGAGTCCCAGGCCGCCCTCGCGGTGGCCAACGCGGCCGCCCCCGCCGCGTCGCCGCAGCCCATGCTGCGCTCCACCCAGAAGGTCGGACGCAACGATCCGTGCCCCTGCGGCTCGGGCAAGAAATACAAGCACTGCCACGGCAAGCTCGCGTAAGCCTTCTCCTCTCGGCAGGCGGCGTGGCGGCCGCGCACGGCGCGAGGCGCGGGCGCGAGGCCCGGGTCGACGAGGAGGCGGTCTCGCTCGCGGCGTAGCGGCCTTCCGCCGGGCATTCCCGGCGGGCGGCGGATCGGGCCCCTGCGAGGCCCGTGTAAAATCTCGCGTTCGACGCGGCGCGCAATCCCGCACGCCGTCCCACGCGAGGTTCGCAAACCCGATGGCCGTCAACCTGGAGCCGCCGCGCGCCGAAGACCTGCTCACGATTTCCGGCGTGCGCCTCGGCATCGCGCGCGCCGGCATCCGCAAGCCCGGCCGCCGCGACCTGCTCGTGATCGCGCTCGACGAGGGCGCTCGGGTCGCGGGCGTGTTCACGCGCAACCGCTTCTGCGCGGCGCCGGTGACGGTGTGCCGCGAGCATCTCGCTTCCGGCGAGCCGACCCGCGCGATCGTCGTGAACACCGGCGTCGCGAACGCGGGCACGGGCGAAGCGGGCCTCGCGAGCGCGCGCGCGGTTTGCGCGGCCGCCGCGGGCGCGCTCGGCGTGGCGCCCGCCGCGGTGCTGCCGCTGTCCACCGGCGTCATCATGGAGCCGCTGCCGGTCGATCGCATCGAGCGCGGGCTTCCCGACTGCGTCGCCGACCTCGCCGCGGACCACTGGGCCCCGGCCGCCGAGGCGATCATGACCACCGACACCGTGCCCAAGGCCGTCTCGCGCCAGGTGGTGATCGACGGGCGCACCGTGACGATCACCGGCATCGCGAAGGGCGCCGGCATGATCCAGCCCAACATGGCGACGATGCTCGCGGTGATCGCCACCGACGCGGCGATCGGGCAGGACGCGATGCAGGACCTCGTGCGGCAGGTGGCCGAAAGCACCTTCAACGCGATCACCGTCGACGGCGACACGTCCACCAACGACACGCTGCTCCTGGTCGCGACGGGCCGCGCCGCGCACGCGCCGATCGTGGGCGAGGGGACCGCGGAGTTCGGCAACCTCGCGCGCGGCATGACCGAGGTCGCGCGCCTCCTCGCGCAGGCCATCGTGCGCGACGGCGAGGGCGCGACGAAGTTCATCACGATCGCCGTGGAAGAGGGCGGGACGCGCGAGGAATGCCTGCGCGTGGCCAAGGCGATCGCGCACTCGCCGCTCGTGAAGACCGCCTTCTTCGCCTCCGATCCCAACCTCGGGCGCATCCTCGCGGCGATCGGCAACGCCGGCATCGCGGACCTCGATCCCGCCCGGGTGGGCGTGTCGCTGGGCGACGTGACGGTGGTCGAGCGCGGCGGGCGCGCCGCCTCCTATACCGAAGCCCAGGGACAGCGCGTGATGAAGCCCGCGGAGATCGCGGTGCGCGTGACGCTCGGCCGCGGCGACGAGTCGGCCACCGTATGGACCTGCGACTTCTCGTACGACTACGTGAAGATCAACGCCGACTACCGCAGTTGAACGGGCCCATCCGTTGCAGGCATTTCCCGGGAGGTGAGAGCCATGGCTGACCCGCGCGGCACGGCGCCGAACCTGGCGCGCTACTACGCGAAGCGCGCCGCGATCTACGAGCAGGTCTACGACAAGCCCGAGCGCCGGCACGAGCTCGAGTGGCTGCGCCGCCGCATCCCCGAGGTGCTGCGCGGGCGCGTCGTCCTCGAGGTCGCGTGCGGCACGGGCTACTGGACGCAGTTCATCGCGCGCGAGGCGTCGAAGGTGTACGCCTGCGACATCAACGACGCGGTGCTCGAGATCGCCCGCGAGAAGCCGATCCCGCCCGCCCGCGCCGCGTTCTTCAAGGCCGACGCGATCACGCTCGAGGGCGCGCCCGGCGGCTGCGACGCGGCCTTCGCGGGCTTCTGGTGGTCGCACGTGAAGAAGAGCGAGCTCGCGAAGTTCGTGCGCAACCTCGCCGCGAAGCTCCCGCCCGGCGCGGTGGTCGCGATCCTCGACAACCGCTACACCGAGGGCGGATCGACCGCGATCTCGCGCCGCGACGCCGAAGGCAACACCTACCAGCTCCGGCGCCTGCCCAACGGCGAGGAATACGAGGTGCTCAAGAACTTCCCCACCCCCGAGGATCTCGCCGAGGCCGTGCGCCCCGTCGCGCGCGAGGCGCACCTCGAGACGGTCACCTATTACTGGCTGATGACATTCACCCTGAAATGAGCGACGAACTGAAGCGCATCGCCGACCGGCTGGACGACCTGGTCGATCGGCTCGACCGGCTGCTGCCCGCGGCCGGCCGCCCTCCCGACTGGAAGGCCCACGCGTTCCGCTGGCGCAAGAACGCGCGCGGCGGCTACCTCGAGGCCGTGCGCCATCCGCATTCCATCCGCTTCGCGGACCTCAAGGACATCGACGAGCAGAAGCGGCGCCTGCGCGAGAACACCGCGCAGTTCGTGGCCGGGCGGCCCGCGAACAACGTGCTCCTC
Source organism: Usitatibacter sp. (assembly GCA_036377935.1). Lineage (GTDB taxonomy): Bacteria > Pseudomonadota > Gammaproteobacteria > Burkholderiales > Usitatibacteraceae > Usitatibacter. Next base: position 757 of record DASUXK010000552.1, on the reverse strand, counting down.
ACCGGCGCGCGCGGCACCGGCAAGAGCTCGCTCGTGAAGGCGGCGCTCGCCGAGTTCGCCTCGAAGGGGCTGCGGCTCATCGAGGTGGACAAGCGCGACCTCGTGGACCTGCCCGACATCGTGGACATCATCGCCGATCGGCCCGAGCGCTTCATCATCTTCTCCGACGACCTCTCCTTCGAGGCTTCCGACGCGGGCTACAAGTCGCTCAAGGTGGCGCTCGACGGCTCCATCGCCGGTTCCGCGGACAACGTGCTCATCTACGCGACCTCCAACCGGCGCCACCTGATGCCCGAGTTCATGGACGAGAACCTCGAGGCGAAGCACGTGGGCGGCGAGATCCACCCGGGCGAGACCACCGAGGAGAAGATCTCGCTCTCGGAGCGCTTCGGGCTGTGGCTCTCGTTCTATCCCTTCGACCAGGAGCAGTACCTCGAGATCGCCGACCACTGGGTCGAGCGGCTCGGCGGCAAGCCGAGCGAGGCGTCGCGCAAGGCGGCGCTGCTGTGGGCGCTCGAGCGGGGCTTCCGCAGCGGACGGGTGGCCTGGCAGTTCGCGCGCGATTGGGTGGGGCGGCAAAAGACCAGCGCGTCCGGCAAACGCCGGTAAGCCCGGTGGAACCACAGTTGAACACGGATGAACACGGATGGCCCGCGAAGCGATCGACATCGTGACCATGGACACGCCGACCTTGTCCCTCGAAGCTCATTCGTGTTCATCCGTGCTCGTTCGTGGTTCCTCCCACTAGTGGAAACGC
>DASUXK010000551.1:0-4862 GCA_036377935.1 Usitatibacter sp. | reverse complement strand
GCCGGCGCCGTTCACCAGGCAGCCGATGTCGCCGTCGAGCTGGATGTAGTTGAGGTCGAACTTCGAGGCCTCGACCTCCGCCGGATCCTCCTCGTCCAGGTCGCGCATGGCGACGATGTCGGGATGGCGGAAGAGCGCGTTGTCGTCGAAGTTGAGCTTCGCGTCGAGGGCGACCACGCGCCCGTCGCCCGTCACGATGAGCGGGTTCACCTCGACCAGCGAGCAGTCGCACTGGTCGAAGCACTTGTAGAGGTTCTTGAAGAGGTCGCGCGCCTGCGGCACCAGGTTCGCGGGCACGCCGATCTTGCCCGCGATGTCCTCGGCCTGGGCGTCCTCGAGGCCCTTCATCGGGTCGATGGCGACCTTGTGGATCTTCTCCGGCGTCTTCGCGGCGACTTCCTCGATGTCCATGCCGCCCTCGCTCGAGGCCATCAGCACCACGCGCTGCAGCACGCGGTCGACGACGAGCGCCGCGTAGAGCTCCTTCCTGATGTCCGCGCCTTCCTCGACGAGCAGCCGGCGCACGACGCGTCCCTGCGGGCCGGTCTGGTGCGTGACGAGCGTCATGCCGAGCATCTGCTGCGCGAGGCTCTTCACCTCGTCGAGCGAGCGCGCGAGCTTCACGCCGCCGCCCTTGCCGCGGCCGCCGGCGTGGATCTGGGCCTTCACGACCCACACCGTCCCGCCGAGACCCTTCGCGGCGGCGACGGCTTCGTCGACATTGAATGCGGGAACGCCGCGCGGCGTGGCCACGCCGAACTTGCGAAACAGTTCCTTGCCCTGGTACTCGTGGATGTTCATGGCTGTGGGGGGCGAATCGAAGGGAGGAGAAGCGGGAATAACCCGCCGATTTTATCAGCCGGGCGCGGCCGGGCGCTCTTGACCTAGGGCAACGCGAAAGGCGCGCCGGCAGCTCGGCCGTCCGGACGGGCTAGGGCTGGTCGCCCTCGTCGGCCGGCTCGATCGGCTCGGTGCCGCGGTACCAGCGCGGGTAGTAGCGCGCCACGGCCGGGCCGGTCGAATCGAGGGAATGGCAGCGGTCGAGCTGGAAAGGCTTCTTCGCCGGGTCCTGCACCTTCTGGCCCGCCATCGTCTGGAACGCCCCCGTCGCGAGCGCGGCGGCGAGCTCGGTCACGTGCGTGCAGCCCTTCACGCCGCCGAAGAGCTCCTTCAGCTTCTGCTGGTAGCCGGGCCGGATGGCGAGCCCCACGAGCTTCCGGTACGCGGGCTCGATCGTGCCGCAATGGTCGACGTACGGGACGGCATCCATCCTCGCTTCGGCGTCCACGATCACGAGGTTGCGGTCGATCGTGATGCGCAGCCACATCGAATGGATCGGCTCGCCCGCCTTGCGCACGCCCGCCGCGAGCCGGAAGTCGTGCGGCTTCGTGTCGACGAGGCGGCCCTCGATGTCGTAGAGGCCGTCGGCGCGCTTGTACCCGCGGATCTCGATCGAGCGCGTGTGCAGCGGCTCGCGCCCGGCCGGCGCGTCATCAGGCGCGGGCATCGGCCGATGGGGCGGCGGCGGCGCTGCGGCGTCCCTGGCGGATCGCCTCGGCGAGCTCGGCGCCGGTCTGGAAGCGCTTCTCGAAGTCCTTGGCGAGCGCCTTGTGGATCACCGCCTCGACCCAGGTGGGCAGCGACGGATCCAGCGTGCGGATCGGCGGGTGCGGGTTGTTGGCGATGGCGAACATGAGCTGCGTCATCGACTCGCCCTCGAAGGGGAGCTTTCCGGAGAGCAGCTGGTAGAGCGTCACCCCGAGCGAGAAGAGGTCGCTGCGCCCGTCGATCCTGCGGCCCGAAAGCTGCTCCGGCGACATGTACGACGGGGTGCCCAGCACCATGCCGGTCTTGGTCTTCGACGAGTCGGTGATGCGCGCGATGCCGAAGTCGGTCACCTTCACCGTGTCGCTCCCGGGCTCGTACATGATGTTCGCGGGCTTGATGTCGCGGTGCACGATGCCCATGGAGTGCGCATAGGCGAGCGCGTCGCCCACGCGCTCGACGATCGCGAGCGCCTTGTCCGGCGGCAGCAGGCTCCCCGCCTTCGTGTACGGCATGAGGTCGCGGCCCTTGAGGAATTCCATGGCGATGTAGCAGAGGTCGTGCTCCTCGCCCGCGTCGTAGATCGTGACGATGTGCGGATGCGCGAGGCGCCCCGCGGTCTCCGCCTCGCGGAAGAAGCGCTCCTTCGCCTCGGCGAGCTCGTCGGCCTCGAACTCGGCGGAGAGCGCCATGGTCTTGATGGCGACGATGCGGCCGATCTTCGGGTCCTTGCCGGCGTACACGACGCCCATCGCGCCCTTGCCCAGCTCCTTCTCGACCTGGTAGCGGCCGAGCATCGGCTTCTCGGCGCCCGCGCCCGCCTCGAGCATCATCGTGCCGGCGTGGGTGCGCGCCGCCGAGGTGCCGCCGAGGATGATCGTCTCGGAGAGCTTCTTCGCGCGGTCGAGGCGCTCGGGCAGGTCGCGGAACTTCGGGTCGAAGCCGGCCATGTAGCGGAACACGCTCTCGGCCTTGTTGAACTGGCGGCGGCGCTCGAAATCGAGCGCGAGGCTGTAGAGGTTCTCCATCACCTCGGCGTTGAGCGGCGCCTTGCGCAACTTGTCGAACGCCATGTCGAGCTGGCCCTGCTGCTGGAAGGCGAGCCCCAGCATGCGGTTGGACTCGCCGCTCTCGACGTCGGCCTTCTCCTTGCCGCGCTCGGTGACGAGGTAGTGCTTCGTCGTGAGGAGCGCGTGGCCCGCCACGAGCAGCGTCGCGGGCAGCATGAGCTGCAGCCACAGGCCGGGGCCCGTCATGAGGGCGAGGTGCGCGGCGAAGAGGGCCGCGAGGATCGCCGCCGTGAGCGCGGCGCCCATGCCCGCCTTCACCCGCGGCAGCAGGAGCATGAGGTAGAGCGCGACCGCGACGTAGATGCCGAGCGCGGCGAGCGGCCCCCATGCCGGCGCGACGAAGTAGTGCTCCTGCAGGATCGACGACACCGAGTGCGCGAGCGTCGTCACGGGGGTCATCTGCGCGGAGACCGGCGTCACCTGGCTCGCGCCCACGCCGGTGGCCGTCGCGCCGATGAGCACGATCTTGTCCGCGTACTTCGCCGCCGGGATCTTCCCGCTGTACACGTCGAAGAAGGAATCGATCGGGAAGGCCGGGCGGCCGTCGCGGTCCTTGTAGAAGTACGTGTACATCTGCCCGAGGTCGTCGGTGCGGATCGTTTTGCCGCCGAGGCTCACGCTGCGCCCGACGCTCGCGGTGATGTCCTTCGGCCCGAGGTTCAGGCTCTTCGCGGCGATGAGGAGCGCGAGCGACGGCAGCCGCTCGCCGTAGTAGTCCACGACGAGCGGCTCGAAGCGCACCGCGCCGTCCTCGTCCAGCACCGTGTCGAGGTGGCCGATGGCCGCCGCGCCCGTGCCCACGGGCTCGATCGGCACGAGGACGTTGTTGCCGTGGAAGAACGAGCCGCCGCCCGCGGTCGCCGCGCCGATGGTGTCCTTCAGCACGTAGCCGGGCAGCGGCTTGTCCGGCCGGCCCGGGGGCGGCCCGTAGGACAGCTCGCCGAACGCGAGCGGCATCACGACGTTGCCCGCCTTGGCCACGCTCGCGGCGAGGCGCGCGTCGCTGTCCAGGGCGGAGGAGGCTTCCTCGAGAATGCGCCGGGCCTCGGCGACCTCGACCGGCGCCTGCGCCGCCTGCGCCGCCGGCGTCACCCCGCCGATCGGCGCGACGCCGGGAACGTCCTGCGCATTGGAGGCGGCGGGCCACCCCTTGCGCAGCGCGTCGAGCGCCTTCTGCACGTATGCGAGGCCCGGGTCCTTCTGCGGCTCGAAGAAGAAGACGGTGTCGCCGATCACCTTCGCGTGCGCCGCGGCGAGCTGGTCGACGAGCTTCGCGAGCACGTCGCGCGGCCAGGGCCATCGGCCGATGTTGGCGATGGACTGCTCGTCGATGGCGATCACGGCGATGCGATCGCTCGGCGCCTTGGAGGTCATGCGCACGCCGAGGTCGTAGGCCCAGCGCTCGAGGCCCGGGACGAAGCCCGAAGTGCGCGCGAATCCGAGGAGCGCCACGGCGAGGACGAGGCCGAGGAACCAGTCCGCCTTCCAGAATGCGGTCTTCATCGCTTCTCCCTGGATCCCGGGCCGTTCGTGGGGGGCGCGGCCCGTGGACGGTGTTGCGGTGGGGCCATCTTACATGGGCGCCGCGCGGGCTTCGAATCCCGGCGGACGGACGAGAAAAAGCCCCGCCTCGGCGTGCGAGGCGGGGCTTCGGGGTGCCCTTCCTACCGCGACGTGCGCGTGTCGGTCTTCTCGGTGCGCGTGGCCGTGCCCGAGGGCGTGTCGATCCGCGTGGTCGAGGTCGAGCTGGACTTCTCCGACGTCGTGTCCGGCTTGCTCGCGTCGATGTTCACGCTCGTGGACGACCCGGAGGGCTGCGACGGCTCGACGACCGTGGTCGAGGAGCTGGGCGCGCTCGGCGCCTCGCGAACGGTTTCCTTCTCGTGCACGACCGCGGGCTCCTTCACCACCGTGGTCGAGGAATCGGTCGCCGGACGGTCGCAACCGGCCAGCGCCGCGACGGCGACGGCCGCCAGGGGAAGCGCAATCAATCTCATCGAAACCTCCATCGTTGACATGGAGCCCGTGAGACAGCGGCCGGGCATTGCGGATTTCGGCGATCGCGCTGCCCGCCGGCTGCTTTTCGCGTCCGACAGCGCCTACAACCTGTCGCTAGGGGAACGCCGGCACGGTCGGCTCGTGGCCGCGGTCGACCGACTCCGGATGCTTGAGCGCGATGATCGCCCGCACCTCGTCGAAGCGGCGCGAGGGCACGTCGAGCATGAGCAGCACCTTGCCGTCCTCCAG
>DASUXK010000550.1:0-2813 GCA_036377935.1 Usitatibacter sp. | reverse complement strand
CACGAAGGAGGCCGCCTCGATCTCGCGCACGCCGGCCGCGGCCTCGCGCCGGATCCATTCGAGCTTCCTCGCCGTCGGCATGATCGCGGGGATGCTCTGCAGCCCGTCGCGCAGCCCCATCTCCCTCACGTGTGCCGCCGTGCGCGCGCCTTGCGCCATGCCCCTCTCCTAGCGCCCGCGGAACCGCGGCTTGCGCTTCTCGTTGAACGAATCGATGCCCTCGCGCCGGTCCTCGGTGACGATGGTGCGCTCGTAGCACTGGACCTCGAGCGCGAGGCCGGAGGCGAGGTCGCCCTGCAGCCCCGTGTGGATCGCCTTCTTCGCCTGGCGCACCGAGACCGGCGCGTTCGCCGCGATGCGCCGCGCGATCTCGAGCACCGCGGGCATGAGCGCGGCAGGCTCGTGCAGGCCGTTCACCATGCCCCACGCGTGCGCCTGCTCGGCCGTGAACGGCGTGGCGCAGAGGATCAGCTCCTTCGCGCGGCGCTCGCCCACCGCGCGCGGCAAGTGCTGCGTGCCGCCGCAACCGGGCATGATGCCGATGGACACCTCCGTGAGCGCGAAGCGCGCCTCGCGCGAGGCGTGGATGAAGTCGCAGGCGAGCGCGAGCTCGAGGCCGCCCGCGAAGGCCGCGCCGTTCACGGCGGCGATCACCGGCACCGGGCAATCCATCACCGCGTAGAACGCTTCCTCGAAGATCGCGTGCTGCGCGCGCCACGCCTCGTCGCTCATGCCGCGCCGCTCCTTGAGGTCGCCGCCCGCGCAGAAGGCCTTGTCGCCGCTGCCCGTGAGCACGATGCAACGCAGCTCGCCCGGCGTGAACTTGAGCGGGACGAAGAGATCGCGCATCTCGCGCCCCATCTGCGTGTCGAGCGCGTTGCGCACCTCGGGGCGGTCGAGCGTCACGACCAGCAGCCCCGGCTCGACCTCCTCGAGCTTCAGCATCTCGCAACGCGGCAGGTTCATGCGCGCTCCTTGGCCGTGAACGGGCCGAAGATCTCGGCGTTGTGCTCGCCCAGCGCGGGCGGCCGCGTGCGCAGCGGCGGACGCTCGCCGTCGAAGCGCAGCGGCACCCCCACCAGCGACATCGTGCCGTCGGGCAGCGGGCGCACCATCTCCACCGCGCGCGTCTGCGGGTGCGCGAGCACCTCGTTCACCGTCTGCAGCGGCGCCGAGGGCACCCCCGCCTCGTCCAGGCGCGCGATCCACTCGTCGGCGGTCGCGGTCTTCACCACGTCGTCGATCAAAGCGTTCAGCGCCGCGCGGTTCTTCACGCGCTCGGCGTTGGTGAGGAAGCGGGCATCGTCCGCCCACTCCGGCTTGCCGGCCGCGGCGCAGAAGCGGCGGAAGAGCGCGTCGTTGCCCGCGGCGATGACCACGTAGCGGTCGCTCGCGCGATACGCCTTGTAGGGCGCGATCATCGCCGCCTCGGTGCCGGTGCGGCCCGGCTCCTTGCCCGAGGCGAGCGCGAGGGCGAGCGGCACCGTCATCCACGCCAACGCGGTCTCGAAGAGCGAGGTGTCGACGACGCAGCCCTCGCCCGTGCGATGGCGCCGCTCGATCGCGGCGAGGATGCCGATCACGGCCCACAGCCCCGAGCCCATGTCGACGATCGAGGGGCCGACGCGCACCGGCGGGCGCTCCGGCTCCCCGGTCACGCTCATGATCCCCGCGAAGGCCTGCATCAGCGGATCGTAGCCGGGCTTGTCCTTCCACGGGCCGGCGCTGCCGAACGCGCCGAGGTTGCAGTAGACGAGGCGCGGGCTGCCCGCGCGCAGCCGCTCGTCGACGCCGTAGCGGCGCGCGAGGCCGGGGCGCAGGTTCTGGATCACCACGTCGGCCTCGTCGAGGATGAAGGCGCCGAGCGCCTCGAGCTGGCGCTTGTCCTTGAGGTCGACCGCGACCGAGAGCTTGTTGCGGTTGAGGCTCTGGAAGGTGGCGGAGGCGCCGTGCCAGAACGGCGGGCCCCACGCGCGGGCATCGTCGCCCCCGTCGGGGTTCTCGACCTTCACCACGCGCGCGCCGAGATCCGCGAGCACCTGCCCCGCGAACGGGGCGGCCACGCTGTGGCCGAGCTCGACCACGGTGATGCCGGCAAGGGGAAGGTCCATCGCGAGGCGGCGTTGCGGGAGTCGTCCCAGTGTAGGTCGCCGCGCGCCGCGCGTCAATGAAACGTTTCATCGCACCGCTTCCCCGCGCGCCGCGAACCGGGCAAACTGCGCGGGAAACGTTTCCCACGGGGGCCCGCATGGCCACGCGCAAGGCGCGCAAGGTGACGATCGTCGAGGTCGCGCGCAGGGCCGGCGTCTCCCTGGGCACGGTCTCGCGCGTGATCAACCGCGCCGAGACCGTGGGCCCGGAGCTGCGCGAGCGCGTGCTCGCCGCGGCCCGCGCGCTGGGCTACGTGCCCAACCCCGCCGCCCGCGCGATCCGCAGCCGCTCGACGCGCGTCGTGGGCGTGATGGTCCCCGACATATCCAATCCGCTCTTCGGGGCGACCGTCGGCGGCGCCGAGGACCTCCTCTACCGCGCCGGCTACAACATGGTCCTCACCAACAGCCGCTACGAGGCCGCGAAGGAGCGCGAGATCCTCGCCCTCTTCAAGAGCCGCCAGTTCGACGGGATGATCGTCACGCCGGGCGACGAGCACGAGCGCGCGCTCCTCGAGCTGCTCGCCGAATGGCCCGCGCCCGTCGTGCTGCTCGAGCGCGAGACGCGCCTTTCGATCGACAGCGTCGCGGCCGACCACTACGGAGGCGTGCGCCAGGCGGCCGGTTACATCCTGGAGCTGGGCCACCGGCGCATCGGGCTGA
>DASUXK010000549.1:0-4774 GCA_036377935.1 Usitatibacter sp. | reverse complement strand
CCCACAACCCGGAGCGCTGCCACTGCGCCATGTTCACCGTTGATCGGATGGTGCCTTCGCGTGGTCTCGACCCACGGCCTCGGGCTTTTCAGGCCCGCGCTCTTCCGACTGAGCTACGAAGGCGAAGAAGATCCAGAGGCCGCGTCGAGCGACACAACCTCCGGGCGTTACCCCTTCACGCAGAGGATCTGCTTGAGGGTCGCGACGACTTCCACCAGGTCGGACTGCGCCCGCATCACGCGGTCGATGTCCTTGTACGCGGACGGGATCTCGTCGATCACGCCTTCGTCCTTGCGACATTCGACGCCGGCGGTCTGCTCGTGCAGGTCCGCGCGCGTGAAGAGCTTGCGCGCCTTCGAGCGGCTCATCGTCCGTCCCGCGCCATGCGAGCACGAGCAGTACGCCGCAGCTTCACCCTTGCCGCGCACGATGAAGCTCTTCGCGCCCATCGACCCCGGGATGATCCCGAGCTCGCCGGCACGAGCGCTCACCGCGCCCTTGCGCGTCACCCACACGTTCTCGCCGAAGTGCTCCTCGACGCGCGCGTAGTTGTGGTGGCAGTTCGTCACCTCGCCCACCAGCTTCACCTCGCGGCCGATCGCTTTCGCGAGCGCCTTGTGCACGAGGTCCAGCATCAGGTCGCGGTTGAGGGACGCGTACTCCTGCGCCCAGCCGAGACCTTCGACGTACGCCTCGAACTCCGGCGAGCCCTCGTCGAGCCAGGCGAGATCGCGATGCGGCAGCCGGCGATCGATCCGCGCGGCCACTTGCTTCGCCATCTCCATCGCGGATTCGCCGATGGTCTTTCCGACGTTGCGAGATCCCGAGTGCAGCATGATCCAGACCGAATCCACCTCGTCGAGGCAAAGCTCGACGAAGTGATTCCCGCCGCCGAGCGAGCCCAGCTGGCGCCACATGCGCGCCTCGTCGAAACGACCCATCCGGTCGAGGATGCGCAGCTTCGGGAAGCGCTCCTCCAACTTCGTCATGCGGTTTGCAAGCACGAGCGAAGCCCGGGAGCCCTCCGGATCGAGCGGGTGCTTGTGGAACTCGAAGCCCACGGGAACGTCGCGTTCGATCTGCGCGCGGATCGCCGAGAGGCTCTCCGGCAGATCCACGGCCGAGAGATCGGTCTTCACCGCGAGCATTCCGCAACCGATGTCGACGCCCACCGCCGCCGGAACGATCGCGGCGCGCGTCGGGATCACGGTTCCTACCGTCGCGCCTTTCCCGACGTGGACATCCGGCATCACGGCCACGGGGCCCGCGAGGATCGGAAGCCGCGAAACCGCGCGGATCTGCTCGATCGCTTCGTGCTCCACCTCCAGGTCGCCCGTCCAGAGGCGGACGCCCGGAAGCATCTTCACGTAATTGTCTTTCAACTCCACGGATCACCTCCTTTCGTGTTGGACACCTGGAAATTCAAAATGGCGGGCAAGCCCGCCCCCTGCGCCCGCCGCGAGCTCCTTCGCAAGCACCACCGCCTCCTCCGCGGTGAGCTTGCGCATGAAGACCAACACCGATGTGCCGATCGGCAATAATGCGGGAACGAAGACTTCCGAACGACGCCATGAAGATCACGAGCCTCGAAGTCCAAATCCTGCGCGCCCCCGACGAGGGACGTCCCCACTGGGTGAGCCACTTCATCGTCCCGCGCGCCAACGAGATCCTCGTGCGCCTGAAGACCGACGAGGGCATCGAGGGCTTCGGTCTCGCGACGAGCTACACGCCGATCGAGGCGCCGATCAAGGCGTTCCGCAGCGGCATCGGCGAGCTCGTCGTGGGCCAGGATCCGCTCGCTCCCGAGCGGCTCTACCAGCGCCTCTTCGCGCTCACCTCGCAGCGCATCGCGAGCGAGCGCGGCTGGACGCGCGAGGCGATCGTTCGCATCTCCGCCGCGGTGGACATCGCGTGCTGGGACATCGTGGGAAAGGCGGCCGGCCTTCCCCTGTATCGCCTCTTCGGCGGCTACCGCAGCGAAGTGCCCTGCTACGTGACGTGCGCGTACTACCGCGAGGGCAAGGACAGGGCCGAGCTGCGCGACGAGATCGAGATGCTCAAGGCGCAGGGCCATCGAGGCTTCAAGGGCAAGGTGGGCGGCGCTCCGCTCGCCGAGGACATCGAGCGCATGGCGCTCGTGCGCGAGGTGATCGGCGACGATCGCGACCTGATGATCGATGTGAACCGCGCGTGGGATCTCGACACCGCCATCGAGGGCGCGCGCCTGCTCGAGCCGTTGAACCCCCGCTGGCTGGAGGAGCCGGTGCGCTGGGCCGACGACCGGCGCGAGCTCAAGCTCCTCGCCATGCGCACGCGAATCCCCCTTTCCGGGGGCGAGAGCGAGCTCACGAGCTACGGCTGCCGCGCGATGCTCGAGGAGCAGGCGATCCGCATCCTGCAGTTCGACTGCACGATGATGGGCGGCTACACCGAGGGCCGAAAGCTCTCGGCGCTGTGCGAGCTGAACCACGTGCAAGTGGCTCCCCACCACGACTGCTTCATCCACGGCCACATCGTCGCCGCGAGCCCCGCCGGCTGCATCGTCGAGTCGTTCACGGACCCGGAGCGCGATCCGCTGCAGGCCGAGCTCTTCGAGAACCCGCCGCGCATCGCGAACGGCATGATGACGATGAACGAGGACCCCGGGCTCGGCCTCACGCTCTCGGAGGCGGCTGTGCGCAAGTTCGGCGAGCGCATCCTGTGAAGCCCGTCGCTACACCGATTGGCGAAAGCCTGATGAATTCGTGGGGGCGTTTTGCGTCTACCCATCCTCGCGCTCACCTGCCAGGAGCGCTACGTCGCCGAACGAGAGGCGTGGCGCCCGGGCTTCAGCCCCCCAAGAGCTCCTTGCTCATGATGACGCTGCGATACGTCTTCCCGCTCCACTGGATCGGCGCGATGGAGCGGTAACCGCGGCGCACGAAGAACGCCACGCGGCGCGGATCGGGCTCGGCGGTGTCGAGCGCGATGGCGGCGAGGCCCTGCCCCGCGACGTATTCCTCGGCCCGCGAAAGGAGAAGCGAGCCCACGCCGCGGCCCTGGCACTGCGGCGCGACGGCGAACTGGTGCAGGCTCGCGACCTCGGGCCGGCCGAACTGCGCGCCCAGCGTGTTCGGGATCTCGGCGTTGACGAGGATCGTCCCCACGAGCGCCTTGCCGTCGAGGGCGACCAGGCAATGGCCGTGCTCGACGCGTTGGCGCGTCATCTCGGGGCCCTGGAACGCGGCGGTGCAATTGAGGCCGAGCTTCGCGAGGGGCCCGTACGCGCGGTGCAGCAGCCGCGTGAGCGCCTCGATGGAATCCGAGGCCCGGAACGGCCGGATCGCCACGCGCCCGCGCACCGCCCGCCTCGTCGCCGATTCCCGGCTCACATCCATGCCCGACTCTCGAAAACCATCCATCCAAAGATTGTCGGCCGCGGACCGCGCCCCTTCTGTGAACGTCGTCACGATCCGGGTTTCCCTTGTAGCAATCGCGGTGCAGCGCCCGTTACGGATGTCGAACCGTCTCGCGTCACGCGGCATGTCCCTGTGATAGCCTCGCGGGTACCTCCCACCGCGCCGCCTCGTGACCCGCTTCGCCCTCGTCTTCGCCGCGTTGCTCGCCGTCCTCTTCGGCGCCGAGCTCACCGCGCCCGTGCAGCACGCCATCGTCGTTCCCTGGACCGAGGCCCTCGCCCGCGCCACCGCGGGGATCGTCACGCTCTTCGACGGGAACGTCGCCTCGCAGGGGCGCGTCCTCTACGCGAAGTCGAGCGGCTTCTCGATCTCGATCGAGTCCGGATGCAACGGCGTGGAAGCGGCGCTGATCCTCATCGCGGCGATGGTCGCCTTCCGCGCGCCGATCCGCTCGAAGGCGATCGGGATCGTGGCGGGCATCGTCGCCGTGCAGCTCCTCAACCTCGTGCGCCTGGTGAGCCTCTTCTACCTCGGCCAGTGGAGCCCCGCGGCGTTCGAGTGGGCGCACCTCTACGTGTGGCAGGCGCTCATCATGCTCGACGTGCTCATCGTCTGGCTCGTGTGGCTGCGCACGCTGCCGCCTCCCGAGCCGGAGCCCGAGGCCGGGCCGCTGCCCGCGTAGCATGCGCTCCCCGGTCGCGGCGTTCCTGGTGCGCTGCCTCCTCTGGCTCGTCCCGTGCTACGCCGCGTGGTTCCTCGCGAGCGCGGCGTGGACGCGCATCGTCGCCTGGATCGCGCTGCCGTTCATCCGCCTGTTCCATCCCGAGCTCGCGAGCGGCATGGAGATCGCGGGCTCCGACATCTCCTTCGTCACCGCGCTCACGGTCCACACGCCGACGGGCGCCGAGGGGCTCCTCGTTCCCGACGTGGACGCGCGGACGTACACCCACGGGCTGCCGCTTTTCCTCGCGCTGATGCTCGCGAGCCGCGCGCGCTGGAGCGGCATCGCGATCGGCGCGGCGGTCCTCATCCCGGTGCACGCGTGGGGAATCGCGTTCGACCTTCTCGCGCAGATCATTCGCATGGGCCCCGAGATCGCGGCGCGCGCCGGGCTCGCGGGCCCCTCGGCCAACGCCGTCGCGCTGGGCTACCAGGCGGGCTCGCTGATCTTTCCGGTGCTCGCGCCGGTGGTGCTGTGGGTTGTGTTCAATGCGAAGTTCCTGCGCGAGCTGCGTTCGCCCGCCGCCGTCGCGCCATAGAATCGCTGCGGGAAGAATGCGGCCCGCGAGCGCAACGCGCGCGAGCCGCCCGCTCGCTACTTCACGGCATCGGGCACCTTGATGCTGTCGATCCGCTTGATGGCCATCTCGTATTGC
>DASUXK010000548.1:0-2311 GCA_036377935.1 Usitatibacter sp. | reverse complement strand
GTCGCCTGCATGCGAAAGCTCCTGGTCATCCTCAACGCCATGGTTCGGGACGGCAAGCATTGGGATCTCAGCCTTCATATGGCTTGACTTCCAACACAGTCGCTCCGTGGTCTCCGTGTTTCCGCTTCAATCCGGAGGCAGCGAAAGGTCAACTCCCGGCGAGGGGCCGCTCGGGATCGTCCCAGCTCTTGGGATCCTCGAGCGGCTCGAGGTGCGTGAGCACCTCCACGTGGGGAAGCCGCGAGCGGATGTCGTTCTCGAGCCGCTCCACGAGATCGTGCCCCTCCTGGATCGTCATCCGGCCGGGAAGCAGCACGTGCACGTCGACGAAGCTCTTCGCTCCGGCCATGCGCGTGCGCAGCGCGTGGTAGTCGCCGCCCTGCCGGCGCAGCTCGTCGAGCACCGCGACGATCGCCGCGCGGTCCTCCTCGGGAACGGCGCGGTCCATCAGGCCCTCGAACGAGCGCGACATGAGGTGCCAGCCGGTCCACAGGATCTGGACGGCGACCGCGAGCGCGACGATCGGGTCGAGCCGCAACCAGCCGGTCCACTGCACCAGCAGCACGCCCACGAGCACGCCCGCCGTGGTCCAGACGTCGGTGAGGAGATGCCTCGCGTCGGCCTCGAGGGTGATCGAGCGGTGCGAGCGCGCCGCGCGCAGCATCACCCACGCGCACCACACGTTCGCGAGCGCCGCCAGGACCGAGAGCGCGAGGCCGAGCCCCACCTGCTCGATCGGCTGCGGATGGAGCAATCGCGGGATGGCGCTCCACACGATCGCCGCGGCGGCCACGAAGATCAGCGCGCCCTCGATGCCGCTCGAGAAGTACTGCGCCTTCTCGTGGCCGAAGTTGTGCTCGCGATCCGGGCCCGCTTCCGCGTACGTGAGCACGCCCAGCGCGACGAGCGCCGCCGCGATGTTCACCAGCGCCTCGACCGCATCCGACAGCAGCCCCACGGATCCCGTCAGGTAGTACGCGAGGAACTTGAGGATGATCGTGACGATCGACGTGCCGAGCGAAAGCCACGCGTAGAAGGTCGGGCGCCGGGCGCTCATCGCCGCCTCCCGCGCGTGACGGCGGATCGCGGGCCCTGGATATGGCGCGCGCCCTCCTCGACGACGAAGCGCTCGAACGCCTCGGCGATGCGCGGCAGCGTGCGGCTGCGGCGATGCACCACGTACCACTGGCGCATGAACGGGAACCCTTTCACGGGGACGACGGCGAGCCGGCCGAGCGCGAGCTCCTGCTGCACCGCGTGGCCGGAGAGGAATCCTAACCCGAAGCCCGCCGCCACCGCCTGCTTGATGGTCTCGTTGCTCGCGATCTCCATCTCGATGCGCGGCACCACGCCCGACTCGGAGAACGCCTGGTCCATCGCGAGCCGCGTGGCCGAGCCGGGCTCGCGCGAGATGATCGGCTCGTGCGCGACGGCCTCCAGCGTCACGCTCCGGCGCTTCGCCAGCGCATGCCCCGGCGCGGCGACGATCACGTGCGGATGCGGCGCGAACGGGCGCGCGGCGAACGCGGGCTGCGTGGGCGCGTGGCTCATCACGGCGAGATCGATCTCGTGGGCCGCGAGGCGCTCGAGGAGGAGGTCGCGGTTCCCCACGGTGATGCGCGCCCGGATGCGGGGATGGCGCTCGCGGAAGGCGGCGATGAGCCAAGGCAGGAAGTAGTCGCCGGCGTTGATCACCGCGACGTCGAGCAGGCCCTGCTCGAGCGAGGCGAGCCCCGCGATGGCCTCCTCGGAAGCGCGGATGTGGCCGAGGATCCCGCGCGCATGGGAGAGCACCTCCTCGCCCGCCTGCGTGAGCTTGAGGCCGCGTCCGATGCGCTCGAAGAGCGGCGCGCGCGCATGGCCCTCGAGCTGGCGGATCTGGATCGAGACCGCCGGCGGGGTGAGGTGCAGCTCCTCGGCGGCGCGGGTGAGCGAGAGGTGGCGCGCGGCGCTCTCGAAGACGCGGAGCTGGCGGAGCGTCGCGTTCTTCATTAAACGATCCCTTAATGAATCGGTAATTTCATTTTACTTCTCTTTAACCCGCCGCGGCCCTACTCTGGACCCATGACCGCCGACCGCCACTCCATCAACCGCGCCTTCCGCGAATTGGGCCTGCGCTTCCAGTGGGACGAGCGCGACTGGGCGGTGCTCGCCGCCATGCCGGACGTGCGCTCGCAGCTCGGCTACTGGCTGCCGCGCCACCAGCCGCACCTCCTCTCCGTCTACGACGCCGAATTCCTCGGCCGCCTGGTCGAGGAGCGCATCGCCTCCCCCTCCCCCGCCTTCGGCCTCGAATAAACCCAAAACCGGG
>DASUXK010000547.1:0-6848 GCA_036377935.1 Usitatibacter sp. | reverse complement strand
GGGCGCCGGCGTCGGGGACCCGGCCTGCAGGACAGGCACCGGCTCGGGCTCCGGCCGCGGCACGGCATCGGCGCCGATCATGAAGCGCTCCGAGTTCGGCGTGGAGCCGCGCGTCACGGTGCCGCGCGGCGTCGCGTTGCGGAAGAGCTTCGACAGCTCGAGGATCTCGATGAGCTTGGACGAAGACGCGGTCTCGCCGGTGATCTGGACCTCGCGGCCCTTGCCCGAGGTGCGCACCTCGAGCTGCTGCAGCCAGGTGTTGTCCGGCAGGAGCCGGCTCAGCTCCTCGACGAACGCGAGCGCGGGGTAGACCGCGTACTTCTTCGACAACAGGAAGTTGTACTCGTCGACCTGGGCCTCGAGCGCGGCGCCGAGGCGGCTGGCGGCCTCCGCCTCCTGCCGCGAGCGCTCGACCACCGGCAGGAGCGCCTTCACCGTCTCGCGCTTGCGCCACACCGGGATGACCAGGGCGAGCGCGAGGAGGATCACCACCGCCCCCGCGAGCATGCGCTGGATGCCGCGGTCGCGCGCGCTCTCCCGCTCGCCGCGCTTCTCGGAAGGAAGCAGGTCGAGCGCCGGGCCCGCCGCGAGGTCCTCGGGGACCGCGACGGCCTGCACGTTCGCGCCGAGCCCGCGCAGCCTCTCCAACCGTGCGTCCACGAGCGCGCGCCGCGCGACCGCGAGGAGCAGCGTGAGCTTGCCGGCCGCGGCGTCGCGGGCGATGACGCGGTAGTCGAAGTACACCTCGCCGGCGGGAAATGGCGTGAGGCGATCCATCTCGAAGCCGAGCACCTGCTCGAGGTTCTCCTCGGTCGCGAGGGGCATGGTCACCCGCCGCACGAGGCATTCGTCGCGGCGCATGCACAGCCGCACGCGATCGCGCGTTTCGCCGGCGCGCTGCAGGAGCGAGCGCAGCTCCGCGCGCGCGCGCAACGGGTCGAGCGCGGCGAGGTCGAGGCGCGCCTCGGGCTGCCCGCCGGGGAGCGCGACCACGAGGACGTCGCCTTCGAACGTGACGGCGGGGACGCCCGCCACCCCGCGCCACTTCGGGAAGCGCTCGCGGGCGAACGCGCCGATCTCGCCCGCCCACCATCTCCAGAAGGCGTCGAGCCGCACGCGCCAGCCGGCGCGCGGCCGTGCCGCCATGGCGTCGGAAGAGGCGGCCATCAGCGTGCCGCCTCCGCGGGGACGGGCGCGCGCGCCGCGGCGAGCTCGCCGTTCGCGCCCGGCGGCGCCGGCGCGGTCGATTCGCGCCACACCACGAACGTCACGGGCTTGCGCGGAACGGGCCGCAGCAAGGCGACCGCCTCGCGCGCGAAATAGGTGCCGTCGTCGAGCTGCGCCTCGGAGCGCACGCTCACGACGAGGGAGTTCCCGGTCCCGAACGCCCCCGCGCCGGGAAGCGTGGGCACGGGCTGCCCGTTCGCGAGCGCCTCCTCGCGGCGCGCGACGTAGTCGTCGACCATCTCGGGCGAGAGGGAAGGGATCGCAAGGAGCACGTCGCGGCTGGCGAGCTGCGGATTCACTCCGGGCTGCCTCGAATAAACGGTGATGGAAGGCGCGATGCGACGGTAGATCTCGGGGCGCATACCGAGCACGAGCTGGAGCTCCTCAATCGCCTGGAACGGCGCGTTGGCGGGACGGTAGGCCAGACCCGCGGCCTTGTAGTCGTCCTCCTCGGCGCCGTGGAGCCGCTTGAGCGAGTCCGCGTCGCGCCAGTCGAGGATCCGGTCCAGGAGGGTATTGGCATCGTCATCGCTCAACCCGATGCTCGTGAACAGCCCGCGCAGCAGCGCGTCGGAAGCGACGTTGACGTCGATTTTAGCAGACTCGTCCCGCATCACGACCCGGACGGGGATCCCGTCGAAGCTCCAGACGTGCGGCATTCCGTCGCGCTTCCAGGCCTCGGGCGCATTGTCGTTGCGGTAGGCCTCGAAGATCGCGCGCTGCACGCCGGCGTCGGCCGCGCCCTGCGCGCGCGCCATGGAGACCGAGTTGGCGATGACCATCGTGTCGGTGCGCCGCTCGAGCATGAAGCTCGACGCGACCACCGCGATGAGGATCGAGGCCCACATCACGAGCACGAGGGCCACGCCGCGTTGTCCGCGCCGCATCAGCTCCTCCGCGGGCGGCAGCCGCGCTGCAGCGCCGCCTCCATGCAGCCCGCCTCCTCGCCGAGCATGACCGGCACGATCATGTCGGCGATCGGGGCCCCGTCGGCCGCGGCGACGCGCACCCGCACGATCGACGGCATGCGCGCCGGGTACGGCCAGGTCGGCCACCAGCGCGGCTCGGCGAAGTCGTTCTCCGAGCCGAAGTACGAGAACACCACCTCGCCCACGTCCTCCACGAGGACCGAGGGCTTCGCCTCCGCGAGCGCGGAGAAGTCGGCGGCATCGGGGTCGGCGAGCGCGCGGCGCATGACGAGGTCGTGCACCGTGGGGTGCTTCGGATCCTCCTCGACCGCGACGCCCACCAGCGAAAGGCCGCCCAGCGAGACGCCCGCGGGGCGCGACGAGACGAAGTTCAGCGCATGCTCCCCGCCCTCGAAGGCGAAGCGCAGGTTCACCGGGTCCTTCCACCGCATCGGGAACGCCTCGCCGATCTCGCGGCGCAGGAAGTTCTCGCCGAGCCGGCGGTCGGCGACGCGCCGCCCGTTCGCGTCGGCCGCGTCCCAGCTGCGCAAGGAGAAGGTGATGCCGGAATAGAGCAGGGTCATCATCGCGCCGAGCAGCACCAGCGCGAGCACCAGCTCGACGAGCGTGAAGCCCGATTGCACGCGGCGCCTCACGTGCGCGGCCCCAGCCCGAGCGTGGAGAGCGCGAGATCGTGGTCCTTGCCGTCGCCGCCGTGCCAGGCGACGCGCACCTCGATGCGGTAGAGCGCATAGGCCGAAGGAACCGGATGCAGCGGGTCGGCGCCCTCGTCGTAGGGCGTCACGCTCGAGGTCCAATGGAAGCGGCGGTCCTCGGAATCGCCCTGCGCGATGCCGGGCTCGAGCGGCTGCTCGGCGCCCGCGTCGGCAAGGCGCGAGCGCGCGACCTCGAGGGCCGAGGAGCGCTCCTCGAGCATGCCGGCGCGGGTCATGCCCTCGGAGAAGATCTGGAATCCGGTCGAGAGCACCAGGCCCAGCAGCACGAACGCCACCACCACCTCGATCAGCGTGAAGCCGGCCTCGCGACCCGCGGAACGAGGCCGTCCCCGCGAAGGCGGGGACCTGCCCGGGCGACTAGTCCTCAATCGAGACCCTCCCCGTGAGCCAGTCGACGTCCACGCGGTATTCGCGCTTGCCCGAGGCGAGCGTCACGCGCCCGCCGGTGGAGCTGCCGTCGGGATAGAAGCGGATCGCCCCGGTGCGCTCGCCCAGCACCTCGCTCTGCGCGGTGTAGAGCTTCAGGTCCACGTCGTCGGGGAGCTTGCGCGGCTCCTTCTCGCCGGCGACCAGGAACTCGCGCGCCTCGAGGTCGAGCGTGAGCGTCGCGTCCCGTCGCGTGGCCATCGCGGTGGTCTGCGCCTCGCGCAGGCCCGAGGCGAGCGTGCGCGCCGCGGCCTTGAGGTCCGCGCGGCCGCCGCCGAGCGGCACCGCGAGCAGCACCGCGTAGATCGCCACGCCGATGGCGAGGACCACCACCAGCTCGATCAGCGTGAAGCCGGACGCCTTGCGCATGGCGCGCGCCGCCGTCAGTTCGAGACGTCGCGGTTCTCGCCGTCGCCGCCTTCCTTGCCGTCGGCGCCGAGGGAGGTGAGGTCGAAGGGCTTGCCGTTGCCGGGCACCGTGTAGCGGAACTCGTTGCCCCACGGGTCCTTGAGGTCGTCGTCCTTCGCGTAGGGCCCGTTCCAGCGCGACTCGGTCCCCGCCGGCGCCTTGACCAGCGCCTGCAGGTTGTCGGGGAACTTGCCGACCTCGAGCTTGTACATCTGGATCTGGCCCGCCAGGTGCTGGATGCGGATGCGGGCCTCCTGCGAGGTGGCCTTGCCCATCTGCTCGAAGATCTTCGGCACCACGAAGGCCATGATGCCGGCGAGCAGGATGAAGACGATCACGATCTCGAGGATCGTGAAGCCGCGTTGGCGGCGGGAACGGCGCGTGGAAGTCATCGCATGCCTTTTTGGTCTAGACGGGGATCTGGTACACCGAGAGCATCGCCGACAGGATGGCGATGATGATGAACCCGATGACGAGCGCCATGAGGACGATCACCACCGGTTGCAGCAGGGAGAGCGTGCGGCGGATCGCCACCTCGACCTCCTGGTCGTAGGTGTCGGCCACCTGCATCAGCATCTCGTCGAGGCGCCCGGTCTCCTCGCCCACGAGGATCATGTGCACGGCGAGCATCGGGAAGCGCCCGGTCTCCATCATCGGCCGGCCGAGGCCGCGGCCCTCCTTGAGCTCGCGCGCGACGCCCGCGATCGCCTCGGCGAGCCACGCGTTGCCCATGGTGTCGCGCACGATGGTGAGCGCCGACACGAGCGTCACGCCGTTGCCGAGCAGGGTGCCCAGCGTGCGCGAGAAGCGCGCCATCTCCACCTTGGCGAAGAGGTCGCCGATGGCGGGCGCGGTGACGCGCCAGCGGTCGAAGCGGTAGCGCACCTCGGGGTCGCGCAGGCGCACGGCGGCGAGCCAGGCGAGGAGCGCGAGCCCCACCAGCATGAGCCAGCCGTAGTTGCGCATCGCGTCGCCGGCGAAGAGCACCACCTGGGTCATGAGCGGGATCGACTTGCCCGCGCCGGCGAAGATCGGCTTGAAGCGCGGCACCACGGCGCCCAGCAGCACGACCACCGCCGCGACCGACACCACCGCGAGGAACGCCGGGTAGGTGAGCGAGGCCATCACGTTGTCGCGCAGCGCCTTGGACCGCTCCATGTATTCGGCCAGGCGCACGAGCACGTTCGGAAGGCTGCCTCCCGCCTCGCCCGCGCGGATCATGTTCACGTAGAAGCGCGTGAAGATGCCGCGCTGGGCCTCGAGCGCGCGCGAGAGCGACGTGCCGCCGCGCACCTCGTTGCGCAGCTTCGTAAGAAGCTCGGCCACGCGCGGATTTCCCGAGAGGTTGATGAGGATCTCGAAGCTGCGGTCGAGCGGCAGGCCCGCCTTGAGCAGCGTCGCGAGCTCGCGCGTGAGCACGGTGACGTCGTCCTGCGTCACGCCGCGGCGCGCGAAGAGCGGCCGGCGCGCCGGCGCGGCGGCCACGGCCGCCTTGGCCGCGCCCGCCTCCTCGGCGCGGATCGGGATGAACCCCATCGCCTGGATGCGCGCCACGGCGGCGGTGCTGCTCGAGGCCTCGAGGACGCCCTCCTGGACCTCCCCGGCGGTGTTCACCGCCTTGTACTGGTAGAACGGCACGGGCCGGGGACCTTCAATCCTCGCGCGTGACGCGCAGGACTTCCTCGATGGTGGTGACGCCCGCGAGCGACTTGCGCAGGCCGTTCTCGAACATCGTCTCCATGCCTTCCATGATCGCCGCGGCGCGCAGGTCGCCGGCGGTCGCATGGCGCATGATGAGCGAGCGCAGGTTGTCGGTCATGGTCATCACCTCGATGATGCAGATGCGTCCCCAGTAGCCCGTGCCCGCGCACTCGGCGCAGCCGACCGGCCGGTAGAGCATGATGTCGCCCTCGGGCGCGTAGCGGCGCAAGCCCATCTGCTCGATCACCTCGGGCAGGGCCTTGTACGGCTCGCGGCACGCGGGGCAGAGCGTGCGCACCAGGCGCTGCGCCTGCACGCCGATCACCGTGGAGGTGAGCAGGTAATCCTCGGCGCCCATGTCGAGGAGTCGGCTCACGGTCGAGGGCGCGTCGTTGGTGTGCACGGTCGACAGCACGAGGTGGCCCGTCAGCGCCGACTGCATGGCGATCCGCACCGTCTCCACGTCGCGGATCTCGCCCACCATGATGATGTCCGGGTCCTGGCGCACGATCGAGCGCAGCGCGCTCGCGAAGGTGAGCTCGATCTGCGGCTTCACCTGGATCTGGTTGATGCCCGGCATCTGGTACTCGACCGGGTCCTCGACGGTGACGATCTTCACGTCGGGCTTGTTGAGGCGGTCGAGCGCCGTGTAGAGCGTGGTCGTCTTGCCGCTTCCCGTGGGGCCGGTCACGAGGAGGATGCCGTTGGGCTCGTCGAGGAGCGCGAGGAAGCGCTCGAGCGCGACGCCCTCGAAGCCGAGCGACTCGAAGTTGAGCGGCACCCCGCCCTTGTCGAGGATCCGCATCACGACGCTCTCGCCGTGCATGGTCGGAACCGTGGACACGCGCAGGTCGATCTCCTTGCCCTGGATGCGCAGCTTGATGCGCCCGTCCTGGGGAAGGCGGCGCTCGGCGATGTCGAGGTTCGCCATGATCTTCACGCGCGAGATCACCGCGGCCGAAAGCCGGCGCGGCGGCGACTCCACCTCGTGCAGGACGCCGTCGATGCGGTAGCGCACGATCAGCCGGTTCTCGAACGGCTCGATGTGGATGTCGGAAGCGCGCTGCTCCACCGCCTTCGTGAGGATCAGGTTCACGAGCCGGATGACCGGCGCCTCGGAGGCGAGGTCCTTCAGGTGCGCGACGTCCCCGAGGTCGTCCTCCTCGGGCCGCGCCTCGATGTTGTCGACGATCGCGCCCATCGAGGAGCGGCCGCCGCCGTAGAGGCGCTCGAGCGCGGCTTCGATCTCGTTGGGCGCGGCGATGTACGGGCGCACGCGCTTGCCCGCGGCCATCTGCACGGCCGAGAGCACGAACGAATCCGTGGGATCGGCCACGGCGAGGGCGACCTCGTCGTCGTCCTCGCGCAGCGGCACGGCCTGCGCATCGCGCAGGAACTTGGCCGACAGGCGCTCCTCGAGGAGCGGCAGCTCGGGGAAATC
>DASUXK010000546.1:0-2152 GCA_036377935.1 Usitatibacter sp. | reverse complement strand
CCTCGACATCGCGATCGACCGCCTGGCCGCGGCGCGCTACGGCCTCAGCGTCGTCGAGATCCAGGACGTGATCGCCGCGGCGGTCGGCGGCGAGAACGTGGGCGAGACGGTCGAGGGGCTCGCGCGCTTCCCGATCAGCGTGCGCTACCCGCGCGAGCTGCGCGACTCGGTGCAGAAGCTGCGCGAGCTGCCGGTGGTGACCGAGCGCGGCGCGCAGGTGCCGCTCGGCGCCTTCACCGACATCCGCGTGACCGACGGGCCGCCGATGCTGAAGAGCGAGAACGCGCGCCCGTCCAACTGGGTGTACGTGGACCTGCGCGGGCGCGATTTGCGCAGCGCCGTGCACGACATGCAGGCGGCCGTCGCGCGCGAGGTGAAGCTCCCGCCGGGTTACTCCATCGGGTGGTCGGGCCAGTTCGAGTACCTCGAGCGGGCGAGCGCGCGGCTGAAGGTCGTGGTGCCGGCGACGCTCGCGATCATCTTCGTGCTGCTCTACATCACCTTCCGGCGCGCCGACGACGCGCTCCTGATCCTCGCCTCGCTGCCGTTCGCGCTGGTGGGCGGCTTCTGGCTGCTGTACGCGCTGGGGCACGCGGTCTCCATCGCGAGCGCCGTGGGCTTCATCGCGCTCGCCGGCGTGGCCGCGGAGTTCGGCGTGGTGATGCTGATCTACCTGCGGCATGCGTGGGAGCGGCGCCTCGCGCAGGGCGCGCCGGCCGACGAGGCGACGCTCGCCGACGCGATCGAGGAGGGCGCGGTGCTGCGCGTGCGGCCGAAGGCGATGACGGTCGCCGTCGTGCTCGCGGGGCTGCTGCCGATCATGGTGGGCTCCGGCGCGGGCTCCGAGATCACCCAGCGCATCGCCGCGCCGATGGTAGGCGGCATGGTGACCGCGCCGCTGCTCTCGATGCTCGTGATTCCCGCGGCGTTCCTGCTGCTGCGCCGGCGCGAGCTGCGCAGGCACGCCGCGGCCGGCGCTGCCGCTCGCGCCGACGCGGCTCCCGCCGCCTCCGACTGAAAGTTTCCCGATGACGACTCCCGAAAGGATCCATGCCATGAACCGTTTCACTGCGGGCGCCGCGTGCGCCCTCCTCCTCGCCTCGATCCCCGCCCTGGCCGCCACCTCGCAGGGACACGCATCCGCCGCGTCGACCGCGCAGGCGAGCACCGCCATCGACGCGGTCGGCGTGGTTCGCAAGGTCGATGCGGCGCAGGGGAAGGTCACGCTGCAGCACGAGCCCATCGAGCGGCTCGGATGGCCGGCGATGACGATGGCGTTCCGCGTGCGCGACGCGAAGCTGCTCGAAGGCCTGGAGCCGGGCCGCAAGGTGCGCTTCGCCTTCGTGCAGCAGGGGCCGGCCTACGTGATCACCGCCATCGAGTAGCGTTCGCCGCCGCCGCGCGCGCGCGGCACAATGGCGGGATGAGCGCGGGCGGACGGGCCTCGAGGTGAAGGCGATCGCGGCGGGCATTCCCGCGGCGCTGGGCGCGGCGCTGCTCTTCGGCGCCGCGACGCCGGTGGCCAAGCGCCTGCTGGGCGCGGTGGATCCGTGGATGCTCGCGGCACTCCTCTACCTCGGCTCGGGCCTCGGGCTCGCGGCGCTGCGCGCGGCAACGCGCGCGGAAAGCGCGCCGCTCTCACGGGCCGATCTTCCCTGGCTCGCGGGTGCCATCGTGCTCGGCGGCGTGACGGGCCCGGTGCTGCTGCTGTGGGGATTGTCGGCCATGGCCGCGTCGTCGGCCTCGCTCCTGCTCAATGCCGAGGGCATCTTCACCGCGCTCGTCGCGTGGTTCGTCTTCCGCGAGAACTTCGACCGCCGCATCGCGCTCGGCATGCTGCTCATCGCCGCGGGGGCGGTCGTGCTCTCGTGGCCCGGCAGCGCGGGCTTCGAATCGGTGCTGCCCGCGCTCGCCGTGCTCGGCGCTTGCCTCGCGTGGGCGCTCGACAACAACCTCACGCGCAAGGTCTCGCTCGCCGATGCGGCGCAGGTGGCGATGTGGAAGGGGCTCGCGGCGGGGGCGACGAACCTCGTGCTCGCGCTCGCCCTCGGCTCGCGGCTGCCGGCCCCCTCGGTGGTCGCGCTCGCGGGCCTGCTGGGCTTCGTGGGGTACGGAGCGAGCCTCGTGCTCTTCGTGCGCGCGCTGCGCGGCC
>DASUXK010000545.1:0-2621 GCA_036377935.1 Usitatibacter sp. | reverse complement strand
GTCGTCAAGGGCTACTGGCACATCGGCTTCGCCGCGGATACGCCGCAGGGCCTCGTCGTGCCCGTCGTGCGCGATGTCGACAAGAAGGGCGTGATCGAGATCGCGCGCGAGACCTCGGAGCTCGCCGCCAAGGCGCGCGAGGGCAAGCTCGCGCCGACCGAGATGCAGGGCGGCACGTTCTCCATCTCCTCGCTGGGCGGCATCGGCGGCACCGCGTTCACGCCGATCATCAACGCGCCCGAGGTCGCGATCCTCGGCGTGTCGCGCGCAAGCATGAAGCCGGTATGGGATGGAGGCGCGTTCCAGCCGCGGCTCGTGCTGCCGCTGTCGCTCTCGTACGACCATCGCGTGGTCGACGGCGCGCTCGGCGCGCGCTTCACCGCCTACCTCGCCCAGGTGCTCTCCGACCTGCGGCGCGGCATGCTCTAGGAGGCGCCGTGGCCGCCATCGAGATCAAGGTCCCGGACATCGGCGACTTCAAGGACGTGCCGGTCATCGAGGTGCTGGTGAAGCCGGGCGACGTCGTGAAGAAGGAGGACTCGCTCGTCACGCTCGAGAGCGACAAGGCGACGATGGACGTGCCCACGCCGCACGCCGGCCGCGTGAAGGAGCTGCGCGTGAAGGCGGGCGACAAGGTGTCGCAGGGAACGATCATCGCGGTGCTCGAGGCGGAAGAGGCGGCGAAGGTCGCGCAGTCCGACGTCCCCGACACCATGCTCGAGCCGAAGGCGCAAGCCCGCGACGCGGCCGCCCCGCCCGCCGCGTCCTCGGATGCGAGGGCGCTCGCCGGCGCCGTCGCCCAGCAGGGCGCCCGCTCCGTGCGCGACGCGCTCAGCTCCACCCTCGCGAGCCTGGACGCGGACCTGCACGCCGAGGTGCTGGTGCTCGGCGCGGGCCCCGGCGGCTACACCGCGGCTTTCCGAGCGGCCGACCTCGGGAAGAAAGTCGTGCTCGTGGAGCGCTATGCAACGCTGGGCGGGGTGTGCCTCAACGTCGGCTGCATTCCCTCGAAGGCGCTGCTGCACGCCGCGCGCGTGATCGCCGACGCCGCCGAGATGGGCGAGCTCGGCGTCTCCTTCGGCGCCCCGAAGACCGACCTCGGCAAGCTGCGCGCATGGAAGGACGGCGTGGTGGCGAAGCTCACCAAGGGCCTCGCGCAGCTCGCGAAGTCGCGCAAGGTGACGGTCGTGGAAGGAACCGCCGCCTTCGCATCGCCCCACTCGCTGGAGGTGCATGGCAAGGACGGGCGCAAGGTGATCTCGTTCGACCACTGCATCATCGCCGCGGGCTCGCAATCCGCGCGGATCCCCGGCCTGCCCTACGACGATCCGCGCCTCATGGATTCGACCGGCGCGCTCGAGCTGGAGGAAGTCCCGAAGCGGCTCCTCATCATCGGCGGCGGCATCATCGGCCTCGAGATGGCGACGGTGTACGACGCGCTGGGCTCGAAGGTCACGGTGGTCGAGTTCATGGACCGCCTCATCCCCGGCGCCGACCCCGAGATCGTGAAGCCGCTCGCGCGCCGCATCGAGAAGCGCTACGAGAAGATCCTGCTGAAGACGAAGGTCGCGAAGGTCGAGGCGACGAAGCAGGGCCTCACCGCGACGTTCGAGGGCGCGGACGGCGGCGGCGCGCCGGCCCCGGAGACGTACGACCGCGTGCTCCTCGCCGTGGGCCGCCGTCCGAACGGGCACGCGATCGGCGCGGACAAGGCGGGCGTGAACGTGAACGAGCGCGGCTGGATCCCCGTCGACAAGCAGATGCGCACCAACGTGCCGCACATCTTCGCGATCGGCGACATCGTCGGCGAGCCGATGCTCGCGCACAAGGCGACGCACGAAGGCAAGCTCGCCGCGGAGGTGATCGCCGGCATGGAGCACCATGCGTGGGAGGCGCGCACCATCCCGAGCGTGGCCTACACCGATCCCGAGGTCGCGTGGATGGGGCTTTCGGAGCCCGAGGCGAAGGCGCGCGGCATCGAGTACGACAAGGCCGTCTTCCCCTGGGCCGCGAGCGGCCGCGCGCTCGGCATGGGCCGCGAGGAAGGCCTTACCAAGGTGCTCTTCGAGAAGGGCACGAAGCGCGTGCTCGGCGCGGGCATCGTCGGCGTGAACGCGGGCGACCTCATCTCCGAGGCGGTGCTCGCGCTCGAGATGGGCGCCGATGCGCAGGACATCGGCCTCACCATCCATCCGCACCCGACCCTCTCCGAGACGTTCTTCTTCGCGGCCGAGATGGCCGAGGGCACCATCACCGACCTGATGCCCCCCAAGCCGCGCGGCTAGCGATGGGCGGCTCGTCGCCGATCGGCAAGAAGCCGTTCGTCGCCGCGGGAACGCCCCCGCATCGGGCGGCGTGAGGCCGGCGACGATCCGCGGCAGGAGCCCGCGGATCTCGAGGGCGATCGCCGCGACTCAGGGCAGGACGGCCGCCGCGGCGATGGCGAGCGCGGCGACGACCGCCAGGCGCTCCGCGCCGAAGAATCCCTTCGGCTTCGCCTCCACGTCGACGATGCCCGCCACCTCGCCGGCCTCGGAAAGGATCGGCGCGCAGGCCTCCGACTGGATGCCTTCGTCGCACACGTAGAAGCCGCCGCCCGCCTCGACGTGCTTCGACACATC
>DASUXK010000544.1:0-2752 GCA_036377935.1 Usitatibacter sp. | reverse complement strand
GCGTGGCTGCACCGGCGCCGCAGGAACAGGAAGTAGAGGAGGAGAAGTTGGTCTACCGGGGAAGCTGCCATTGCGGGCGCGTCGCCTTCGAGGTCGAGGGCGAGATCGGCGCCGTGATCGAGTGCAATTGCTCGATCTGCTCGAAGAAGGGTTCGCTGCTGTGGTTCGTGCCGCGCGAGGCGGTGCGCTTCACCACGCCCGAGTCCGAGGCGCGCGAGTACCTTTTCAACAAGCACGCCATCCATCACCGGTTTTGCCCCACCTGCGGCATCCATCCCTACGCGGTGGGCAAGGAACCGAAGCAGGGCCGCGAGATGGCCGCGATCAACGTGCGCTGCCTGGAAGGCGTGGATCCGTCGAAGCTCGAGGTGAAGGCCTTCGACGGCCGTTCCCTGTAGCATGACGGCGCTGCGCCCCGACCACCCGTTCGTCGCGAACCTCGGGCAGAACCGCGCGAACCACGCGCCGCTCACGCCGCTCGATTTCCTCCCGCGCTCGGCCGACGTATACCCCGCGAAGCCCGCGGTCATCCACGGGGACCGGGTCTATTCGTACGCGCAGTTCGCCGAACGCTGCCGCCGCTTCGCCTCCGCGCTCGCCGCGCATGGCGTGCGCCGGGGCGATACCGTGGCGATCATGGCGCCCAACGTCCCGGCGATGCTCGAGGCGCACTACGCCGTGCCGGGGCTGGGCGCGGTGCTGAACGCGCTCAACTACCGCCTCGACGCGGCCGCCATCGCGTTCTGCCTCGAGCACGGGGAGGCGAAGGTGCTCGTGACCGACCGCGAGTTCTCCCCGGTGGTCGAGAAGGCGCTCGAGCGGTCGAAGCGCGAGATCCTCGTGATCGACATCGACGATCCGCTGGCCGCGGGCGGCAAGCGGCTCGGGAGCGCGACGTACGAGGATTTCATCGCCGGCGGCGATCCGGACTTCGCGATGCCGGGCCCGGCCGACGAATGGGATTCCTGCGCGCTCCTCTACACCTCGGGCACGACGGGCGATCCGAAGGGCGTCGTCTACCACCATCGCGGCGCCTACCTCAACGCGCTCGGCAACGCGCTCGCGTTCGGCCTCTCGCCGCAATCGGTTTACTTGTGGACGCTGCCGATGTTCCACTGCAACGGGTGGACGTATACCTGGGCGGTGACGGCGGTCGGGGCGACGCACGTGTGCCTGCGCAAGGTCGATCCCGCGCACGTGTTCCCCGCGATCGAGCGGCATCGCGTGACGCACCTGTGCGGCGCGCCGATCGTGCTCAACATGCTCGTCCACGCGCCGGACTCGGTGAAGCGGCGCTTCGAGCATCGGGTGGAAGTGGCCACCGGCGGGGCGGCGCCGCCTTCCGCGGTGATCGAGGCGATGGAGTCGATGGGCTTCCGCGTGACGCACCTCTACGGCCTCACCGAGAGCTACGGTCCTGCCACGCTGTGCGCGTGGCAGGAGGAGTGGAGCGAGCTCGACCTCGCGGCGCGCTCTCGGCTCATGGCGCGCCAGGGCGTGCGCTATCCGACGCTCGCGGGCCTGCAGGTCGCCGATCCGCAGACCCACGAGCCCGTGCCGCGCGACGGGCAGACGCTGGGCGAGGTGATGCTGCGCGGCAATACGATCATGAAGGGCTACCTCAAGAACCCGCGCGCCACGAGCGAGGCCTTTCGCGAGGGCTGGTACCACACGGGCGACCTGGGCGTCTGGCATCCCGACGGCTACATCGAGGTGAAGGACCGCTCGAAGGACATCATCATCTCCGGCGGCGAGAACATCTCGTCGCTCGAGGTCGAGGAGTGCCTCTATCGCCACCCGCAGGTGATGGAGGCGGCGGTCGTGGCGCGGCCGGACGAGAAGTGGGGCGAGACGCCGTGCGCGTTCGTGGTGCTCAAGCCCGGCGCCGCTGCCGTCTGCGCCGACGACATCCTCGCCTGGTGCCGCGAGCACCTCGCGCACTACAAGGTGCCGCGGACGGTGGTCTTCGGCGAGCTGCCCAAGACCTCGACCGGCAAGATCCAGAAGTTCGTGCTGCGCGAGCGCGCGCGTTCGTTGTGAAAACGATGCGCGGCCCGGCGATGTTTCGTGAAAGCCGTCCGCGTTCATCCGCGTTCATCCGCGTTCATCCGCGGATCCTCCAATGGTCGATCACCCATCGCGGTATAATTCAAACACCCGTTTGAATCGTTCTTCCCCATGAAAATCCTGGTGCCCGTGAAGCGCGTCGTCGACTTCAACGTGAAGGTGCGCGTGAAGTCCGACGAGTCCGGCGTCGAGCTCGCCAACGTGAAGATGTCCATGAACCCCTTCGACGAGATCTCGGTCGAGGAGGCGCTGCGGCTCAAGGAAGCGGGCAGGGCCACCGAGGTGGTCGTCGTCTCCGCGGGGACGTCCGCCTGCCAGGAGACGCTGCGCACCGCGCTCGCCATGGGCGCCGACCGCGCGATCCTCGTCGAGACCGACGCCGAGCTGCAGCCGCTCGCGGTCGCGAAGCTCCTCAAGGCCGTTGCGGCGAAGGAATCCCCGGGCCTCGTCATCCTCGGCAAGCAGGCGATCGACGACGACAACAACCAGACCGGGCAGATGCTGGCCGCGCTCCTCGACTGGCCGCAGGCGGCGTTCGTGAGCAAGGTCGAGATCGGCGACGGCCATGCGAAGGTGACGCGCGAGATCGACGGCGGCCTCGAGACGATGGAGGTGAAGATGCCCGCGGTGGTGACCAC
Organism: Usitatibacter sp.; assembly: GCA_036377935.1. Taxonomy (GTDB): domain Bacteria; phylum Pseudomonadota; class Gammaproteobacteria; order Burkholderiales; family Usitatibacteraceae; genus Usitatibacter. The sequence continues at coordinate 47 of DASUXK010000544.1, read as the reverse complement.
GGACCTGCGCCTCAACACGCCGCGCTACGCGACGCTCCCGAACATCA
>DASUXK010000543.1:0-7108 GCA_036377935.1 Usitatibacter sp. | reverse complement strand
GCTGCTCGCGCCCGGCGACATCTCCGCGATCGCCTCGTGGCTCGCGGGCCGCGCGCCGGGCGAGGATCGCGCGCCGCTGCCCGCGCGCAGCCTGCGCCCGCCGGTGCGCTGCGGGAGCATCGAGTCGCCCGACGTGCCGCGCGCGCCGGCGCCGCCGCCCGCTTCGCGCGGCGAATATCTCGTGACGGCCGCGAGCTGCCGCTCGTGCCATACCGTGCCCGGCGGCGCGCCGTTCGCCGGCGGGCGCGCCATCCCCACGCCCTTCGGCACGATCTACAGCACCAACCTCACGCCCGACGCGCGCACCGGCATCGGGCGCTGGTCGAAGGAGGATTTCCGGCGCGCGGTGCGGGAAGGCATCGCGCCCGACGGCTCGTACCTCTACCCCGCGTTCCCGTTCACGCACTACACGAAGGTGCGCGACGACGACGTGGACGCGATGTTCGATTACCTGCGCTCGCTCTCGCCCGTGGCGCACGAGAACCGCGCGCCCGAGATGCGCTTTCCCTACGACAAGCGCCCGCTGCTCGCCGGATGGCGCGCGCTCTACTTCCGCAAGGGCGAGTTCCGCGAGGACCCGAAGCGCTCCGCCGGATGGAACCGCGGCGCGTACCTCGTGCAGGCGCTGGGCCATTGCAGCGCGTGCCATTCGACGCGCAACGCGTGGGGCGCGATCACCGCGGAGCCGCGCGTCGGCGGCGGCCTCATCCCGATGCTCAACTGGTACGCGCCCTCGCTCACCGCGAGCCGCGAGACCGGGCTCGGCGACTGGCGCCACGAGGACATCGAGTCGCTGCTCGCGACGGGCGTGTCGCCGCGCGGCGCGGTGTTCGGCCCCATGGCGGAAGTGGTGCGCGACAGCCTGCAGCGCCTCACGCGCGAGGACATCGCGGCGATCGCGGAGTACCTCAAGGCGCAGCGCGAGGAGGGCGGGCGCCGCGCGGACGAGCGCGTCGACGAGCGGCAGCTCGCACCGCTCCTCGCGGCGGGCAAGCGCATCTACGGCGACCGCTGCGCCGATTGCCACGGCGACGACGGGCGCGGGAAGGCGGGCGCGTATCCGCCGCTCGCGGACAACGAATCGATCCTGATGGCGAACCCGGTGAACGCGATCCGCATGACGCTGAACGGCGGCTTCCCGCCCAGCACCTCCGGAAATCCGCGCCCCTACGGCATGCCGCCGTTCGCGCACGTGCTGTCCGACGACGACGCGGCGGCGGTCGTGACCTACATCCGGCGTTCGTGGGGCAACGCGGCGGGGCCCGTCTCCGCGGTGGCGGTCTCCGCGGCACGCGGCGTGCCGCTGGAATAGGCGACTAGGGCGTCGGCTCCAGGCGGCGCTCGCAGGCCTTCTTGCAGAACATGCCGTGCAGCGTCGCCATGAGCGCGGCGACCTCGTGGCTTCCCAGCGAGTAGAGCACGGTCTGGCGCACGCGCCGGCTGGTCACGACCGACTGGCGGCGCAGCACGGCGAGGTGCTGCGAGATGCCGGACTGGCTGAGGCCCACCGCGCGCTCGAGCTCGCCCACGCTGCGCTCGCCCTCGGCGAGCTGGCACAGGATCACCAGCCGCGAGGGGTTCGACATCGCCTTGAGCAAGCCCGCCGCGTGCCGTGCGTTCTCCTCGAGGACGCCAAGCTCTCCCTCTCCCCTGGGAGAGGGCCGGGGTGAGGGTGCCTTTCCCGGGATCACTACGTCGCGCACCCGCCGCATCCCGCGAACCCGTCGGCCGCCATCTTCGCCTCGTACGGCGCGGCGACCTGGCTGCCCGGCGTGAGCGTCGCCTTCACGCTCGCCCAGTCGTCGGGCTTCACGATGACGAGCCATCCCTTGTCGTACGGATCCTCGTTGGCGAGCGAGGGCCGGGCGGCGAGGTCCTCGTTCACGGCGACGATCTCGCCGGCCGCCGCGGATTTCGCGGGGCCGACCCACTTGCCGGATTCCACGGTCGCGCAGGACTTGCCCGCCTCGACCTTGCGGCCGACCTTCTTGGGCGTGTAGGCGACGAGCTGGCCGGCCATCGCCGTGGCGACCGTCGTCATGCCGAGCTTCACGTTGCCGTCCCCCGTTTCCCGGAACCAGATGTGGTTCGGCACGTCGTAGAGCAGGTCGTCGGGCAGGTGGCAGCCGCGTACGTCGGGCATCGTTGTCTCCTGTTTCGAAAAAGGGCGAGCGATCTAGGCCGGATCGTTCCCGCGCACCGGTCGCGAGGCGCAGCAGAAGTCGCCCAGCTTCTCCACTTCCAGCTTGCCGCCCACGAACAGCGCGAGATGGCGGACCAGCAGCGCCATCATTTTAAGCCGCTGCGCGGATTGCGCGGGCGGCGCGGGCAGGGCGAGCAGGTTGTAGTGGTAGCAGATCTCGCGGCACGTCTCGCGGCAGGCGTTGAAGCTCGGCAGGTCCTGCGCGCCCTGGCGATGCAGCGCGAGCAGGCGGAAGCCCTCGCGCTCCTCCTGCGTGGGCTCCGCGCCGCGCGCGCGCACCCACACCTCGAGAACTTCCTCGGCGAGGCCGAGGAGCCAGCGCGCGGCCGCGGCGCCGCCGCCCACCGCGGGCAGCGCCTGGTCGAGCTCGCGCTCGATGGCGTCGATGGTCTTCACACGATGTCCTTCGCCCGCAGCGCCTCGAGCCCGTCGGAGACGTTCTCCTGCACGCCCACCGCGCGCGGCGAGAGCCCGAGCGCGATGCCGAGGAGCTGCGTGAAGTAGAGCATCTTCACGTTCGTCTTCTCGCCGAGCACCTTCTCGGCGCGCACCTGGTGCATCTCGAGGCCCGAGTGGCAGGTGGGGCATTCGGTGGCGATCACCTCCGCGCCCGAGGCTTCCGCGGCGCGCAGGATGTTCAGCACGAGCTTGGTCGAGGTGTCGCTGTCGGAGAGCGTGTGCGCCCCGCCGCAGCACGCGGTCTTCAGCGGGAAGTCCACGTTCACCGCGCCCGCGGCCTCGAGCAGGTCGTCCATGAAGTGCGGCTTGGAGGTGGACTCGCTCCCCGGCCCCTGGTCCTTCTCCGGGAAGATGTGGCGCGGGCGCGTGTACATGCAGCCGTAGTAGTTCGCGACCTTGAGGCCCTTCAGCGAATTCTTCACGCGGGCCTTGAGGCCCTCCTCGCCGATGCCGTGCTTGATCCAGTCGAGCGCGTGGATCGTCTCCACCTCGCCCGCGTGATACGGCTTCTCGCCCGACTTCGAGGCGATCTTCTCCACGACCTCGCGCGAGGCGCCGTCGTGGGCGAGGTCGTATTCGGCCTTCTTCAGGTTGTGGTAGCAGCCGTTGCACGGCGCCATCACCACGTCGGCCTTCATCTCGTTCGCCGCGATGGAGAGCACGCGGGAGGAGAGGTACGTCTGCACCTTCGGGTCGACGTTCTTCACCTCCATCGCCCCGCAGCAGTTCCAGTTCGGGACCTCGTCGATCTCGAGCCCCAGCGCCTTGCCGAGCGCCTTGGTCGAGCGGTTGTAGCCGTGGCCCGTGCCCTCGAGCGCGCAGCCCGGGTAGTACGCGACCTTCTGGTACTTCGCCTTGGTGTCCTTCGGGGATCCGTCCGCCATGTCCTGGTCTCCTCAGTCGCCCGCCGGCACGCGCAGCGCCTTGCGGTGCTTCGCGTCCTGCTCGGCGATGTATTCGTCGATCGCGGCGCCGGTGCGCGCCCAGTTCCTCGTGCGCGGCCGGAAGACGGCGGCGACGGCCATGCGGATGCCCATGAGGATCGGCATCTTGCGCGCGAGCCGCATCGCCATCTCGACGAGCCAGTCCTGCTTGAGCGGCTGGCCGGTGCGCCCGAAGAAGCCGCGGATGATGCGGCCCTCCTCGATCTTGCCGGTCGCGAGCACCTGGCTCGTGAACTCCTCGTCGAACTCGGTGGATCTCGACTTCGGCGTGTGGCCCTGCAGCTCGAGCCAGTGCGCGGTGGCCTTCATCACGCCCTCGGGGAAGACGTCGCGCGGGCAGGCGTAGGTGCACTTGTTGCACGACACGCACTGCCAGATGATGTCCTTGTCGCGCAGCAGCTCCGACTCGAACCCGAGCCGGATGAGGTAGATCCAGTAGCGCGGGTTGAAGTCGGGATTGACCGCGTTCACCGTGCAGGAGTTGGTGCACGAGCCGCATTGCCAGCAGCGGTGGATGTGCTCCCCGCCCGGCAGCGCCGCGATCTCCTCCTGCAGGTTCTCGTTGTAGTCCTTGATCACCCGCGGCTCGATGAACGTGCTCCAGTGGCCGGAGACGTCCACGCCGTCGAGCACGAGCTTGTCGTGCGTCTTCAGGTTCTCGGGGCGGATCAGGGACAGTTCGTGGATCGGCATGGCGTCCTCATTCGAGCCGGGTCGGGTCGTCGATCACGACGGCGGTGCCGTCGGCGGCCTTGAGCCGCGTGCGGCCGTTGGCGGCCACGCCGTCCAGGCCCAGCAGCCGGCGCACGTGGATCATCGGCTCCTCGGCGCTGGAGAAGTCGGCGCGCAGGTAGCTGCCGCCCTGCTCCTGGATGTAGATCGCGTAGACGCGCGCCGCGAGGAGGTCGGTGTAGTGCATGACGTCGCGGTACACGCCCTGGGAGGTGATGAACTGCGCGAGCTCCTCGCGCAGCACGACGAACGTCTCGTAGCGGTCCTCGACCTCGATGCGCCGGTGGTCGACGTCCTCGCCGTGCCAGATCTCGCGCAGCACGCCGGTGTTGGCGCGCGCGTCCCACACCCAGCGCGTCATGATCGGGTAGCGCTCGGGATCGGCGTGGTGCAGCACCTCGGCGGCGAGGTCGCGCACCCAGCGATGGCCGCGGTCGCCGGGAAACGCGGCGCAGAAGGCCTCGATGCGCGCGTCGGCCGTCGCGGTGTCCTCGGCGCCCTCGAGCAGCGCCGCCACGCGATCGCGCAGCCCCGCGAAGGCCTGCGGCTCCACGTAGGCGCCGATGCGCCGGCGCACCGTGGACATCCACGCGCTCACCGCGCGCAGGTCGGCGAGCGAGGCCTCGCGCGCGCGGCCCTCGCCGAGGGTCTGCGCGAAGAGCTCGCTCTTCAACTTCAGCGCATCCACGTAGCGCTCGATCCCGCCCGTGTCCTCGGCGGCGGCGACGAGGGACTCGAATGCGAGCGAGAGCTTCGGGCCCGAGAGCTCGAGGCGCGGGCGGGCGTCGGCCTCCACGGCTTTCGGCGCGGCGGGGGTTCGTCCCGGGTTGCGCGCGGGAAGGGGCATCGCGAGCATTCCGTCCTTCAGGCGGCCAAGCCCGCGCCCGCCTTCGCGCGAGCGAGGCCGAAGGCGGCGATCGCCGCGGCCTTCGCCTGGCCGATCGAATCGTCGATCGTCTCGGGGCCCGTGGCGGAGCCGGCGACGAACACGCCCTCGCGCGAGGTCTCGCCGAAGGTGCCGTACGAATTCTTCTTGCCGATGTAGCCGTGCTCCTCGAGCGCGATGCCGAAGATCGAGGCGATCGACTTGTTGTCCACGTTGGGGTCCATGCCGATGGCGTGCACCACCAGGTCGAAGGGGATCGTGATCGGGCGCTTGACCAGCGTGTCCTCGGCCTTGAGCACCAGGCGCTCGCCGTTGGAGGTGACCTCGGCCACGCGCGCCTTGATGTACTTCACCTTGTGGACTTCCTGGCTCGCCCAGTAGTACTTGGTCTCGTAGAGCCCGAAGGTGCGGATGTCCATGTAGTAGATGTACACGTGGCAGTTCGGCAGCTCCTCGCGGATCTCCATCGCGATGTTGGCCGAGACCGTGCAGCAGATCTTCGAGCACCACTCGCGGCCGATCTGGCGGTCGCGCGAGCCCACGCAGAGCAGGATCGCCACGCGCTCGGGCTTGCGCCCGTCCGAGGGGCAGCGCACGCCCCTCCCGGAGGAGATCATCTGCTCCACCTGCGTGGTCGTCACGACGTCGGGGAAGGTGCCGAAGCCCCACTCGGGCTTGTTCACCGAGTCGAAGTGCGTGAAGCCGGTGCAGAGGATCGCCGCGGAAGCCTCGATGCTCTTGCCGTTGGCGAGCTGCGCCCGGAAATCGCCCGGGCTGCCGGAGAACTGCTTCACCGTGGTGCCGACCTCGCGCGCGATCAGCGGGCTCGACTCGGCGCGCGAGACCATGCCGCCGATGGCGTCCTTCGCCCACTCGCCCGAAGGCACGAGCTTCGCGTAGCCGGAGAGGATCGGCGCGCCGCCGAGGCGGCTTTCCTTCTCGACGATGACGGACTTCTGCCCGATGTCGGCGAGGGCCTGGGCGGCGGCGAGGCCCGCGGGCCCGCCACCGACGATGAGGATGGGTGCGTTCATTTCACGCTCGCGATGGGAATGTATCCGGGGCCCGAGGTGATCATGCGCCGCGGGTCGTAGAGGTTTTCCTGGCGGCCTTCCTTCACCTCGTCGAGGTAGGCGACGAACTCCGCCTTCTTCGCCTGCCAGTCGATGCCGAGCTTGTCCATCAGCGTCTCGGTGGGCGAGGCGTGCCAGTGGGACTGCACGATCTTGTACGGGTGCGCGCCGCACACCAGCGCCGCGAACTGGCAATCGGCGAGCACCGGCAGCTCCACGGCCTTGCCCGCCGCCTTGCCGATCCACTGGTTCTTGTCGAGCGTCGTGATGCAGCCCGTGTCGTGGCCGATCATGAGGTCGGCGTTCGCCTCCTCGATCGCCACGCGGATCTTGCGGTCGATCGCGAAGGAGCGGGTGAACTCGCGCTCGGAGATGATGTGGCGGAAGCCGAAGCCGCAGCAGTCGTACCACGTGGAGTAGTCGATCACCTGCGCGCCCAGCGTCTCCATGATCCCCGTCGAGACCGCCACGCGATTGCCGTCCATCACCGTCTCGTCGTAGATCACGTCCTGCGGCACCATCTTGTAGACGTGGCACGCGGGGTGGATCGTCGCGCGGATGTTGCTGCAGTCCACCTCCTGGTGGTTCTTGATCTTCTCGCGCATCACGTGCACCCACTCGGAGTAGTGCACGACCTCCTCGGGGATGAGGAGCTTGCCGTCCACCAGGCGCCCGAGCTTGCCCAGGATCTTCTTCACGCGCTCGCGCAGGGTGGCCGAGTGCAGCAGGTAGCCGCGCACCTCCTTGTAGTTGCCGAACGACGTGCCGCAGTGGACGAGCGGGTAGTAGTAGCCGTCCGGCAGGCCCTGGG
>DASUXK010000542.1:0-2446 GCA_036377935.1 Usitatibacter sp. | reverse complement strand
CGGGCGGGAATCCGCCGTGGACCCCCGCCTGCGCGGGGATGACGCACTCGGCATGAGCGGCAACCTCTTCGTCGTCGTCGCTCCTTCCGGCGCGGGCAAGACCAGCCTCGTCGCCGAGCTCCTCGCGCGCGAATCGAACATCAAGCTCTCCATCTCGTACACCACGCGCGCGCCGCGCGAGGGCGAGGCGCACGGGCGCGAGTACCACTTCGTGTCGCGCGATGCGTTCGAGAGGATGATCGCCTCGGGGGATTTCCTCGAGCATGCGAACGTGTACGGTAACTACTACGGGACGTCGCGGCGCTGGATCGAGGGCGAGCTCGCGGGCGACCACGACGTGCTCCTCGAGATCGACTGGCAGGGCGCGCGGCAGGTGCGCGCGCTCTTCCCCGCGATGGTCGGCATCTTCATCCTGCCGCCCTCGCTTTCGGAGCTGAAGAGGCGGCTCGAGTCGCGCGGCAAGGACGCGCCCGAGGTGATCGCGAGGCGCCTGGCGGGGGCCCGCGACGAGGTCTCGCATGTTCTTGAATTTGAATATATAATTGTTAACGAAAGCTTCGAGTCCGCGGTATCGGATCTGCAGGCCGTGGTGCGCGCGTCGCGCGTGGCCCGCGGGCCGCAATCCACTCGCCTCGCCTCGCTGCTCGACGAATTCAAGTAACCGGAGACCGCGCCATGGCCCGCATCACCGTCGACGACTGCATCAAGTTCATCCCCAACCGCTTCGAGCTCACCCTCGCCGCCACCAACCGCGCGCGCCAGATCGCGCTCGGCGCCACGCCGCTCGTGGAGCCGAACAAGGACAAGCCCACGGTGATCGCGCTGCGCGAGATCGCCTCGGCCAAGGTGGGCAAGGAGCTGCTCAACCCGCCCACGCCCACGCCGCCGGTGCTGTGACGGGAAAAGGGGTCAGATTGCTTTTTCGACCTGGTTTCCCGTCCGGCCGAAAAAGTAATCCGACCCCTTATCCCCAGGATCGATGATCCCCGCGCTCGGGCTGCAGAAACTCATCGGGGCGTTCAAGTCCTCGGGCGCGTCGTTGTCCGGCCCCGGCCCCGCGCAGCTGCGCCCGGTCCTGGGCTACCTCAAGCCGAAGGACGTCGAGGCGATCGAGCAGGCCTACGAGGTCGCGCGCCAGGCGCACTCGGGGCAATTGCGCCACAGCGGCGAGGCGTACATCACGCACCCGCTGGCGGTCGCGAAGATCCTCGCCGAGTGGCACCTGGACGCGCAGGCCCTGATGGCGGCGCTGCTGCACGACGTCGTCGAGGACACGCCCACCACGAAGGCGGAGATCGCGAAGACGTTCGGCAAGCAGGTGGCCGAGCTGGTGGACGGCGTCTCCAAGATCGACCGCATCGAGTTCGCCACCCTGCAGCACGCGCAGGCGGAGAACTTCCGCAAGATGCTGCTCGCGATGGCGCGCGACGTGCGCGTGATCCTGATCAAGCTCGCCGATCGCCTGCACAACATGCGCACCCTCGAGGCGGTGCCGCCCGAGAAGCAGGAGCGCATCGCGCGCGAGACGCTCGACATCTACGCGCCCATCGCCAACCGCCTCGGGCTCATCTCGCTCTACTACGAGCTGGAGGACCTCGGCTTCCACTACCTGCATCCCACGCGCTTCCGGGTGCTCGAGAAGGCGCTCAAGAAGGCGCGCGGCAACCGCCGCGACGCGGTGGGCAAGATCCAGGACGCGATCCAGCATCGCCTGAAGGAATTCAGGGTCGACGCGCAGGTGAGCGGGCGCGAGAAGCACATCTCCTCGATCTACAAGAAGATGCAGGAGAAGAACATCTCGGTCTCCGAGGTGTTCGACATCTACGGCTTCCGCATCATCGTGCCGGACGTGCCGAGCTGCTACCTCGCGATGGGCGCGCTGCACACTCTCTACAAGCCGATCCCGGGCAAGTTCAAGGACTACATCGCGATCCCGAAGGCGAACGGCTACCAGTCCCTGCACACCACGCTCTTCGGCCCCTTCGGCATGCCGATCGAGATCCAGATCCGCACCCAGGAGATGCACAAGGTCGCCGAGGCCGGCGTCGCCTCGCACTGGATCTACAAGAGCGCCGAGTCGGACCCGAAGGACGTGCAGCTGAAGACGCACCAGTGGCTGCAGTCGCTGCTCGAGATCCAGAGCGAGAGCGGCGACGCGCTCGAGTTCCTCGAGCACATCAAGGTCGACCTCTTCCCCGACGAGGTGTACGTCTTCTCGCCCAGGGGCAAGATCTTCGCGCTGCCCAAGGGCGCCACGCCGATCGATTTCGCCTACGCGGTGCACACCGACGTGGGCAACCATTGCGTGGCGGTGAAGGTGGACGGGGAGCCCGTGCCGCTGGGCACGATCCTGCGCAACGGCAACCGCGTGGAGATCGTGACCGACCCGCAGGCCCGTCCCAATCCCGTGTGGCTGTCGTATGTCGCGACCGGCAAGGCGCGCTCG
>DASUXK010000541.1:0-3089 GCA_036377935.1 Usitatibacter sp. | reverse complement strand
AAGGCACTGCTCGAGCTCGATCAGCAGCCGGCCGACCTGCGCGCCGAGATCGAGGCGCGCACGGCGGCGTATACCTCGCCAGTCGAGTTCTACGTCTCGAGCATCACGCAGGGTGTCGCCACCATCGCCGCCGCCTTCTGGCCGAAGCCGGTGATCGTGCGGCTGTCCGACTTCAAGTCGAACGAGTACCGCAAGCTGCTCGGCGGCGAGCGCTACGAGCCGCACGAGGAGAACCCGATGCTCGGCTTCCGCGGCGCCTCGCGCTACATCGCCCAGGCGTTCCGCGATTGCTTCGAGCTCGAATGCGAGGCGATGCGCAAGGTGCGCGACGAGATGGGGCTCACCAACGTCGAGATCATGATCCCGTTCGTGCGCACGGTCTCCGAGGGCGAGAAGGTGCTCGCGATCCTGAAGGAGAACGGGCTCGAGCGCGGCAGGAATGGCCTCAAGGTCGTGATGATGTGCGAGATCCCGTCCAACGCGATCCTCGCCGACGAGTTCCTGCGCCACTTCGACGGCTTCTCCATCGGCTCCAACGACATGACGCAGTTGACCCTCGCGCTCGACCGCGACTCGGGCCTCGTGATGGAGGCCTTCGACGAGCGCGACGCGGCGGTCAAGCGCATGCTGCACCTCGCGATCCAGGCCTGCCGCAAGGCCGGCAAGTACGTCGGCATCTGCGGCCAGGGCCCCAGCGACTACCCGGACCTCGCCGAGTGGCTGATGCAGGAGGGCATCGAGTCCATGTCCCTCAACCCCGACACGGTGGTGGAGACTTGGCTGCATCTCGCGAAGGCGACGACGCCCAAAGCGACCGCGTGATCGCCTGGCGCTTCGCGCGCTTCGACGACCTCTCGCCGCGCGAGGTCCACGACCTCTACCGGGCGCGCGCGGCCGTGTTCGTGGTGGAGCAGGCGTGCGCGTTCCAGGATCTCGACGGCGCGGATCCGGAGAGCTGGCATTTGCTGGGGTATGGCGCTCCCTCTGCCTCGGGAGAGGGCCGGGGTGAGGGTCGGCTCCGCGCCTACGCCCGCCTCGTGCCGCCCGGCGTGAAGTACGACGAGCCCTCCATCGGCCGCATCGTGACCACGCAGGAAGTCCGCCGCACGGGGCTCGGGCGCGCGCTCGTGCGCGAGGCCCTCGCACGGGCGGAAAGGCTCTGGCCCGGCCGCGCGATCCGCATCGGCGCGCAGCAGCGGCTCGAGCGCTTCTACCAGGAGTTCGGCTTCGTCACGGCCTCGGCGCCGTACGACGAGGACGGCATCATGCACGTCGAGATGGTGAGGCCGGCGGCCCGCGTGGCGGGGCGCAGCGGCGAGACCGTCCGCCCCTAGCCGCGCACGCGGCGCAATCGGGAGGATCCCCCATGGCAGGTCAGCTTTCCGGCAAGTCGGCGCTCGTCACCGGTTCCACCAGCGGCATCGGCCGCGGCATCGCGGAATGCTTCGCGCGCGAAGGCGCGAACGTGCTCCTCAACGGGCTGGGCGATGCGGGCGAGATCGAGCGCCTGCGCAGCGGGCTCGAGAAGCAGCATGGCGTGAAGGTCCTCTACCACGGGGCCGACATGATGAAGCCCGCCGAGATCGTCGCCATGGTGCGCGAGGCGGAGAAGGCCTTCGGCCGCGTGGACGTGCTCGTGAACAACGCCGGCATCCAGCACGTGGCGCCGGTGGACGAGTTCCCGCCCGAGAAGTGGGACGCCATCATCGCGATCAACCTGTCCGCGGCGTTCCACGCCACGCGCGCGGCGCTGCCCGCGATGAAGAAGGCGAAGTGGGGCCGCGTGATCAACATCGCGTCGGCGCACGGCCTCGTGGCCTCCCCCTTCAAGAGCGCCTACGTCGCGGCGAAGCACGGCATCGTCGGCTTCACCAAGACACTCGCCCTCGAGGTGGCCGAGCTGGGCATCACCTCGAACGCGATCTGTCCCGGGTTCGTGATGACGCCCATCGTCGACAAGCAGATCGACGACCAGGCGCGGGTGCACGGCATCCCGAGGGAGAACGTGATCCGCGACGTGATCCTCGCACCGCAACCGACGAAGCAGTTCGTGCCGATCGGCGACGTCGCCTCGCTCGCGCTCTACCTCGCGTCGCCCGCCGCGGGGCAGATCAACGGCGCGTCCATCTCCATCGACGGCGGCTGGACCGCGCGCTAGATGCTGCGCCGCCGACGCAAGGGTCCGCGGCCGCTCTCGCCCCACGAGGCGGGCAGGGGCACTTCGCGCTCGCATCGCCGCCCGCGCGCCGACGCCGAGGTTCCGCCCGAGCTGGTCCTCACGCCGGAATCGGTCGCGCGCACGCGCAAGCCCGCGCGCGAGCCGCAGCCCCAGGAGCCGCCGCGGGAGAAGGCGCCGGCGCCGGGCCGCGAGAAGCCGCAGGCGCCGGCGCGCGAGAAGCGCGCGGCGCGCGGGGCGCAGGACGTCGTGCTCGTCACCGGCTTCGAGCCCTTCGGCGGCGACGACCGCAACCCTTCCTGGGAAGTGTGCGAGCGGCTGCCGGGCGAGATCGCGGGGCTGCGCGTGGAGGTGTGCCGCGTGCCCTGCGAGTTCCGCCGCGCGATCGAGGTGGTCGCCGAGGCGATCGAGCGCCATCGCCCCGCGCTCGTCGTGTGCCTCGGGCTCGCGGCCGGCCGCACGCACATGGGCGTGGAGCGGGTCGCGATCAACGCCGACGATGCGCGCATCCCGGACAACGCCGGCATGCAGCCCGTCGACGAGCCGATCGCGGCGGGCGGCCCGCCGGCCTATTTCGCGACGCTGCCCGTGAAGGCGATGGTCGCCGCGATGCGCGCCGAGGGCGTTCCCGCGGAGGTCTCGAACTCCGCGGGAACGTACGTCTGCAACCACCTCATGTACGGCGTGCTGCACTACCTCGCGGCGAGCGGCCTGCGCGCGCGCGCGGGATTCATCCACGTGCCCTCGAGCGAGGAGATGGCGCTCGACAAGCGGGAGGCGCCCTCGATGGCGCTCGCGACGATGGTGCGCGGCGTGCAGGCGGCGATCGCGGCGGCGCACGGGAAGGTGCGCGACGTCAAGCTCGCGGACGGGGCCCTGGACTAGCGAGTTCGCTATCATTCGGTCTTCCCGC
>DASUXK010000540.1:0-2873 GCA_036377935.1 Usitatibacter sp. | reverse complement strand
CCCATCTTCCTCGCGATCGCGAGCGTGTGGCTGCTGCGCGAGCGCATGTCGGGAAGGCTCGCCGCGGCGATCCTGCTCGGCTTCGCGGGCGTGGCGCTCCTGCTGCGCCCGACCTTCGCGCAGGGCAAGGAGCAGGCGGCCCTGATCGGCCTCGCCTCGGGCATCCTCGCGGCGTGGGCGTACCTCAGCGTGCGCACGCTGGGCCGCCTGGGCGAGCCCGACTGGCGCGTGGTCTTCTGGTTCGGCCTCGTCGCCTCCGTGATGTGCGCGGGATGGCAGCTCACGACCTCGCGCTTCCACGCGCTGCACTGGAACAACCTCTGGATCCTCGCGGGGATGGGCGCGTGCGGCACCGCGGCGCAGCTCGCGATGACGCGCGCCTACCGCACGGGCGACACCCTCGTGGTGGGCGCGCTTTCATACTCGACCCTGGTGTTCGGCGCCGTCGCCACGATGCTCGTGTGGCGCCAGCGCCTGGCGCCGTTCGAATGGCTCGGCATGCTCGTGATCGTCGCGAGCGGCATCCTCGCGATGCGCGCCGATCGCAAGCCCGCCGCCAGACAAGGAGGAAGCTAGCGATGGAACCGATCCTCGTCACGACCGAAGAGCTCGCGCGCCACCTCGACGATCGCGGATGGGTCTTGTTCGACACGCGCCACGACCTCGCGCGGCCCGACGCGGGGCGCGACGCGTATCGCGACTCGCATATCCCCGGCGCGTATTTCCTGCACATGGACGAGGATCTTTCGGGAGCGAAGACCGGCGCCAACGGCCGCCATCCGCTGCCCGATCTCCAGGAATTCGCGCGGCGCATCGATCGCTGCGGCGTGCAGCCGGATTCGCGCGTCGTCGTGTACGACGATGCGGGGGGCAGCTACGCGGTGCGGCTGTGGTGGATGCTGCGCTGGCTGGGCCACGAGCGTACGGCGCTCCTCGACGGCGGCTGGAAGGCCTGGGTGGGCGAGGGGCGGCCCGTGACGAAGGAGGAGCCGCCGGAGCGCCCGGGATCGTTCGTGCCGCGACCGCGCCTGGGCGCCACGGTCGACGCGCACTTCGTCGAGCGCTTCCGCGGCGATCCCGCGGTGAAGATGGTCGATGCGCGTGCGGCCGCGCGTTACACCGGCGAGCAGGAGACGATCGATCCGGTCGCGGGCCATGTGCCGGGCGCGCTGAACCGCTTCTGGCAGCGCAACCTCGAGCCCGACGGGCGCTTCAAGGATCCCGCGGACCTGCGCGAGGAATGGCTCGACCTGCTCGAGGATGCGCCGGTGGAGAAAACGGTGCACATGTGCGGCTCGGGCGTCACGGCGTGCCACAACCTCTTCGCTCTCGAGCTCGCGGGCCTGGGCGAGGCGCGGCTCTATCCCGGCTCGTGGAGCGAGTGGTGCGCCGATCCGTCGCGGCCCGTGGCGAAGGGACGCGATCCGGGGTGAGGGCCGCGTCGAACCGCTTCGTCCGGCGCGCCGCGGCGGCCGCGGCCGCCTGCGCCGCGTCGCTCGCCATCGCCCAGGGGCCCGCGCACCCCGCGACGTCGGAAGCGCTGGCGCCCTACGACGACTTCCATCCGCACGCGCTGCTCGCATGGCATCCGGAAAAGCGCGCCATGCTCGTGCGCGCGCGCCTGCACGGCACGCAGCAGGTGCACCTCGTCGAGCAGCCCGGCGCGCCGCCGCGCCCGCTCACGGATCTCGCCGATCCCGTGTCGTACGCCTCGTGGCCGCCTTCCGCCCGCGGCGATGCCTTCGTCTTCACGCGCGGCTCGGGCGGCAACGACGTCGATCGCCTCTACCGCCAGGAGGTCGCGACGGGCGAGCTCTCCGCGGTGAGCCCCGCGGGAGAGCGCGTGGTCTCGGTGGCCGTGTCGCGCGACGGCAAGCGCCTCGCCTACGCGGCGCAGCGCGTGGGCGGCGACGCACCGGTCACCACGGTGCACATCGTGGAGAGGGTCGCGAACGGCGCCGGGCGCTTGCGCGCCCCCGACCGCGTGCTCGCGCGGCTCGCGGGCCACGGCTGGGAGGATTTCCATTTTTCCGGGGACGCACGCCGCCTCGTCTTCGTGGAGCATCGCTCCGCGAGCGACCGGCGCCTGTGGCTGATGGATGCGGCGACGGGGCGTCATTGGCGCGTCACGCGGGTGGACGCCAGGCACCCGGTCGCCTACGGCAATCCGCGCTTCTCCGCGGACGGCCGCGCGCTCTTCGCCACGAGCGACCGCGACTCGGAGTTCAAGCGGCTGGTGCGCATCGCGCTGCCCGGCGGCGCCGAGCGCGCGCTCACGCCGAAGCTCGCGCACGACGTCGAGTCGTTCGAGGTCTCGTTCGATGCCGGGCGCATCGCGTTCGTCGACGAGGAGGACGGGGCCGACGTGCTGCGCTTCCTCGACCTCGCGACGCTCGCGGAGCTGCCGCGCCCGCCGCTCGTCCCCGGCGTGATCCGCGACCTCGCATGGCGTCCGCACTCGCGCGAGATCGGCTTCGACGTCGCCTCCGCGCGCACCGCGGGCGACGTCTTCTCCTACGACCTCGACACCAACCGCCTCACGCGCTGGACCAACGGCAACAGCCCCGCGCTCAACACCGCCGCGTTCCCCGAGCCCGAGGCGATCCGCTGGAAGAGCTTCGACGGGCGCGAGATCCACGGCCTCTACTACCGCCCGCCCGCGCGCTTCACGGGCAAGCGACCGGTGCTCGTCTCGATCCCCGGCGGCGCGGGATCCCAGGCGCGCGCGGGCTTCATCGGCCGCAACAATTACCTGCTGAACGAGCTCGGCATCGCGATCGTTCGCCCCAACGTCCGCGGCTCCCCGGGATACGGAAAGACCTTCGCGCGCCTCGGCGAAGGCGGCAAGCGCCCGGACGCCGTGAAGGACATCG
>DASUXK010000539.1:0-9847 GCA_036377935.1 Usitatibacter sp. | reverse complement strand
CGCGACGTTGAAGCCGATCATCGAGAGCCAGAAGTGCCACTTGCCGAGCGTCTCGTTGTACATCTTGCCGGTCCACTTGGGCAGCCAGAAGTAGATCGCCGCCATGATGGCGAACGCGGCGCCGGAGACGAGCACGTAGTGGAAGTGCGCGACCACGTAGTACGTGTTGTGCAGCGTGATGTCCACGGGCGCGATCGCGAGCACGAGGCCCGAGAAGCCGCCGATCGTGAACAGGCACAGGAACCCGATCGAGAAGAGCATCGGGGTCTCGAACGTCATCGAGCCGCGCCACATCGTCGCGATCCAGTTGAAGATCTTCACCCCGGTGGGCACCGAGATGAGGATCGTCGCGTACATGAAGAAGAGGTTGCCGGCCGCGGGCATCCCCACCGCGAACATGTGGTGGCCCCACACGATGAAGGACAGGATCGCGATCGACGCCGTGGCGTACACCATCGAGGCGTAGCCGAAGAGCGGCTTGCGGGCGAAGGCCGGGATGATCTGCGAGATGATCCCGAACGCGGGCAGGATCATGATGTACACCTCCGGGTGCCCGAAGAACCAGAAGATGTGCAGGAACATCGTGGGATCGCCGCCGCCCGCCGCGTTGAAGAAGCTGGTGCCGAAGTGGCGGTCGAAGAGCAGCATCGTGATCGCGCCCGCGAGCACCGGCATCACGGCGATGAGCAGGTAGGCGGTGATGAGCCAGGTCCACACGAACATCGGCATCTTCATGAGCGTCATGCCGGGCGCGCGCATGTTGAGGATGGTCGTGACGATGTTGATCGAGCCCATGATCGACGAGGCGCCCATCATGTGGATCGCGAGGATCGTCATGTCCATCGAGATGCCCTGCTGGACCGACAGCGGGGGATAGAGCGTCCAGCCCGAGGCGATCGCGCCGCCGGGCGCGAAGAAGCCGGCGAGCAGCAGGAGCGAGGCCGGCACGAGCAGCCAGAAGCTCCAGTTGTTCAGGCGCGGGAAGGCCATGTCGGCCGCGCCCACCTGCATCGGGATCAGCCAGTTCGCGAGCCCCACGAACGCCGGCATGATCGCGCCGAAGATCATCACCAGGCCGTGGATGGTCGTGAGCGAGTTGAAGAACTCGGGATTGAAGAGCTGCAGGCCGGGCTTGAAGAGCTCGGCGCGCATCAGCATCGCCAGCGTGCCGCCGAGGAAGAACATGATCCCCGAGAACACGAGGTACATCGTGCCGATGTCCTTGTGGTTGGTGGTGTAGAGCCACCGCGTGATGCCGTGGGGCGGCCCGTGGTGCTCGTGGGCTTCGCCGTGGGGGTGGTCGTGAGCGTGGGCGACTGTGCTCATGGTGGCTCCGGTTTCCTCGTTGGATGCGGTGGGTTTACTTCGCCTTGCGGGCCGCGGCGACTTCGGAAGGCTGGACTTCGCCGCCGTGGTTGCCCCAGCTGTTGCGTTCGTAGGTGATCACGCCGGCGATCTGCTCGTCGGTGAGCTGCGCCCAGGGCGCCATCGCGGTGCCGGGCACGCCGTGCAGCACGATATCGAGGTGCTCCTTCACGGGGCCCTCGACGATCTTGCCGTCCTTGAAGAATCCGCGCTCCTGCAGGTGCTTCGTGAGCGCCGCGGGGGCGTTGAAGGGCTTGCCGGCGGCGATCGGCGGGAAGGTGCCGGGAAGCCCCTCGCCGTTGGGCTGGTGGCAGGCGGCGCAGTTCGTGTTGTAGACCTTCTCGCCCACGGCCTTGAGGTCCGCGAGGCTCATCTTCGCGCCGGACGGCGCGTTCGCCGCGGCGGCGGCGGTGCCGCCCGCGGCGGCCGCGGACTCGCCCATCGATTGCGCGGCGGCGGGCGCGGCGGGGTTGGCGGCCGCCTGCTGCGGCGCGGGCTTCGGCATTTTCGCCTTCTGCTCCTGGACCCACGCGGCGTACTGCTCGGCCGGGCGCGCGTCGACCACGATCGGCATGTACGCGTGCTCCTTGCCGCAGATCTGGCTGCACTGGCCGCGGTAGATGCCCGGCTTCTCGACCAGGAACCACGCGTCCTTCACGTAGCCCGGGATGCCGTACTGGTTCACGCCGAGCTGCGGCACGTACCAGCCGTGGATCACGTCGCTCGAGGTGATCTGCAGGTGCACCTTCTTGCCCACCGGCACGACGAGCGGGCGATCCACCTCGAGGAGGTAGTTGTCGTTCTTCGCCGCGCCGGGGCCGTCGTAGTTGTCGATCTGGTCGCGCGGGGTGGCGAGGTTGGAGAAGAAGCTCACGCCGTCCTGGGGATAGTCGTACTGCCAGCGCCACTGGTAGGCGGTGATGCGCACCGTCATGTCCGAGCCCGAGACGTCCTTCATCTCGAGCATGGTCTTGGTCGCGGGATACGCCATGCCGATGAGAACCACGAAGGGGATGATCGTCCAGATCACCTCGATGGTGGTGTTCTCGTGGAACTGGGCGGCCTTCGCGCCCTTGCTGCGCCGGTGGCGGAAGATCGACCAGAACATCGTGCCGAAGACGATGAAGAAGATCGCCACGCACACGTACATGATGCCCCAGTGCAGGTCGTACATCTCGTGCGACGTGGGCGTCACCGGCGGCAGGATGTCCACGTCGTAGGTCGCGAACGCCGCGAGGGACACGGGAAGCGTCGCCGCGAGGGCGGCGAGGGCGCGGAGGTGTTTCAGATGCATGGCCAGAGCCTTTGTTGTCCGAATCTAGTTGGCGGTGACGGCGATGCGACCGCGCAGCCTCTCGGCGAGCGCACGCCTTTCCTCGTCCGACATCAATCTCCCCAGCGGCTCCGATCGCCCCCGGTACGCGAGCCGCAGCGTGCAGCACATGCCGCGGTCGCGGACCTCCACCCTCGCCCAGGCGCGGTTCGCGACGAAACGGGTCACCTGCTGCGCCCGCCGCGCTTCCACCCGCACCTCGTGCTCGTCGATCTCGAGCCTCTCGAAATCCCCGTCGTGCAGCTGCACCACGCGGAAGGCGAGCGCCACGAGCGCGACCTCGAGCCCGGCGAAGGGCATCACCGGCCACGCGCCGATCATCGCCGCGCCCGCCGCGACGCCGAACGTGGACGTGGCGATCATCCCGAGGACCCAACGGCGGCCGGTGGGGCCTAGCGATCGATTGGGAACCGAGACGTGGACGTACGGCGGGAATTCCGCGCGAGGTACCATCGGAGAAGCCGCTTCAAACCGGGCTATTTTAGCCGACCGCTTGCTCTCGCGCAAAGAAGCGGGGCGAAGTTCACTCGTCCGGCCCTTGCGCCGCATCGGGGGAATCGTCCTCTCCGGGCTTGCCCGGAATGCGATAGGACTCCGAGGCCCACGCGCCGAGGTCGATCTTGCGGCAGCGCTCGCAGCAGAACGGCCGCCACGGGTTCCACGGCTCGAAGACGCTCTTCTCGCCGCACGTGGGGCAGGGCACGGTGCGCGGCGCGGGAGCGCCTCGCCCTTCTTCGCGACTCATCGCTTCACAGGTTGCAGAACGCGAGCTCGAAAGGAACGTCCCGGTCGTACACGCGGCTCTTCTGCACGCCTTCGGGCAGCAGGAAGCGCACGTTCAGCGCGTACTTGTTGGCACTGATTTCCGGGACGCAGGGAAGTTCGTCGGCGAGCGTGAGGCGCAGCATCTGCGCGGGCTTCTCCGCGGGCGTCTGCTGGTAGACGCCCTGGAACGCCATGAGCGAGACGGTGCGCCCGCTCTCGCGCAGCACGCGCAGCACGATCGCGAGCGCCGCGTGGACCGGCAGCAGGGGCTTCAGCCACGCGGCGAGATCCTCGCGCCGGCGCAGCGCCGGGTGGTGCAGCCAGTAGTGGTACGACGGAAGGTCGAACTCGCTCGTGCCGCCCGGGATTCCCGCGCGCTGCTTGATCGCCATGAGCCACTCGTTCTCGCGCAGGCTCTGGCCGGTCTTGCCCGAGGTCGCGTGCAGGTTGGCGAACGCCGCGTCGATCTCGCCGAGCACCGACTCGAGCTTGGCCTCGGAGATCGCCGGGTTGTTCCTCAGCGCCTCGAGGAACGTGCGCTGCCGGTCCAGCTCCTGCAGCAGGTCGCTCTTCAGGTCCGCGCGGCTCGCCACCTCGACGATCTCGAAGAGCCCGGCGAGGCACGCATGGTGGTCGTGCGGGCTCTCCCTCGCGAGGAAGTACGAGACCCTCTCGTAGAGGTCCTCGAGCCGCAGGAGCGTTCGCACCCGCTCGTTCAGGGGATATTCGTACGTGATCACGGACCCCGCCTTCGCTTCGGCGCGATTGTGGGGCAATGCCCGCGCGATGACAAATGCGTCAGGCGCGGGCGAGCGAGAGGTATCGGGAATGGAGCGCGCGGCATTGCGTTTCGAGCGCGTCGAGGCCGCCGCCGTTCCATACGACGTCGTCGGCCACCTGCAGCCGCCGCCAGCGCGGCCATTGCGCTTCCATGATGCGCCGCACCTCGGCGCCCGCGAGCCCGGAGCGGCGCGCGGCGCGCTCGACCTGCAGCGCTTCGGCGCAATCCACCACCAGGGTTCGATCGATCCTGCGCGCGTAGCTCCCGGTCTCGAAAAGCAGCGGCACGACGAGCACGGCGTAGGGCGCGCGCGCGGCGCCGAGCGCGCGATCGGTCTCGCGGCGGATCGCCGGATGCAGGATCGCCTCGAGGCGCGAGCGCGCGAGCGGGTCCTCGAAGGCGAGCGTGCGCATCGCCGCGCGATCGAGCGAGCCGTCGGGGCGCACGTAGCGATCGCCGAACGCCCCGGCGAGCGCGCCCATCGCCGCGCCGCCCGCCGCGGTGAGCGAACGCGAGATCTCGTCGGTGTCGACGACGGCGGCGCCGAGCTCGCCGAGGCGCGTGGACACCGCCGTCTTTCCCGATCCGATCCCGCCCGTGAGCCCCACGACGAACGTCATCGCGGGAAGGTGCCCACCCAGGCCACGACGGCCGCATGTCCCCAGACGAGCGCGACGATCCCGCCCAGCGCGAGGTAGGGCCCGAACGGGATCCGGGTATCGGCGCCCTTGCGCGAGAGCCACAGCGCGATCGATCCGATCACCGCGCCCAGCCCCGCGCCGACGAGGATCGCGACGGGCAGCGCCTGCCAGCCGGCCCACGCGCCGATCGCCGCGAGCAGCTTGAAGTCGCCGTAGCCCATTCCCTCCTTCTTGGCGAGGAGCTTGAACGCCCAGTACACGGTCCACAGGATCAGGTACCCCCCCGCCGCGCCGAGCACCGCCGAGCGCAGGTCCGTGAAGACGCCGAACGCGTTGGCGATCAATCCCAGCCACAGCAGCGGCAGGGTGATGTCGTCGGGAAGGAGCTGCGTGTCGAGGTCGATGAACGTGAGCGCGAGGAGCGCCCACGCATAGGCCGCCGCCAGGGGGAGCGCCGCCGAGAAGCCGTAGCGCCACGCGAGGAGCGCGGCGAGCACGCCCGCGGCGAGCTCCACCGCCGGATAGCGCGCGCTGATCGGCGCGCGGCACGCGGCGCAGCGCCCGCGCAGCGCGAGCCAGCTCGCGAGCGGGATGTTCTGCCACGCGCGGATCGCCGTGCCGCACGAGGGGCAGCGCGAAGCGGGCGTCACGAGGTTGAACGGGGCCGCCTCGGGCGCTTCGCGTCCCTCGATCGCCGCGCACTCGGCGCGCCACTGCGCCTCCATCATGCGCGGCAGCCGGTGGATCACCACGTTGAGGAAGGAGCCCACGCACAGGCCGAAGACCGCGGCGGTGGCCGCGAGCCACCCGGGCGATTCGCGAAGCAGGTCGAGGATTTCCATGGGATCTACAAAAGAAAGGCGCGGAGATCGCTCCCCGCGCCCTGCGTCTGGCTTCTCACCGGCGCGGCGCTAGACCGCCTCGCCCATCTTGAAGATCGGCAGGTACATGGCGACCACGATGGTGCCGATGAGGCCGCCGAGCACCACCATGATCAGGGGCTCCATGAGGGAGGACAGCGACTCCACCGCCTCGTCCACCTCCTGCTCGAAGAAGTCCGCGACCTTGCTCAGCATCGAATCGAGCGAGCCCGACTCCTCGCCGATCGCGGTCATCTGCAGGACCATGTTGGGGAACACGCCGGTGTTGGTCATGGCGGTCGTGAGCCCGGTGCCGGTCGACACCTCGGCCTGCACGCGCTTCGTCGCCTCGTAGTACACGTAGTTGCCCGCCGCGCCCGACACCGAGTCGAGCGACTCGACGAGCGGCACGCCCGCCGCGAACATGGTCGAGAGCGTGCGGCACCAGCGGGCGATGGCGGCCTTGCGGATCACGTCGCCGAAGATCGGCAGGCGCAGGAACAGCCGGTCCATGAACCGCTGCATGAGCTTCGAGCGCTTCCAGGCGAAGAAGAATCCCCACACGCCGCCTACCGAGACGGCGAGCATCCACCACCAGTTCGCGACGAAGAAGTCCGAGATCGCCATCACCACCAGGGTGGGCCCCGGAAGGTCCGCGCCGAAGTTCTTGAAGAGGTCCTTGAAGACGGGGATCACCCAGATCATGATCACCGCCGTCACGACGCTCGCCACCACGATCACCGCCGTCGGGTAGAAGAGCGCGCTCTTGATCTTGCCCTTGATCGCGAGGATCTTCTCCTTGTACGTCGCGAGCCGCTCGAGCAGGCTGTCGAGGATGCCCGCCTGCTCGCCGGCGCCCACGAGGTTGCAGAAGAGCTGGTCGAAGTACGAGGGATACTTGCGGAACGCCTGGGAGAGCGAGGAGCCCGTCTCCACGTCGGTCTTGATGTCGAGCAGGAGCTTGCCGACGGACGGATTGCCGTGCCCGCGGCCCACGATGTCGAACGCCTGCAGCAGCGGCACGCCCGCCTTCATCATCACGGCGAGCTGGCGGGTGAAGATCGTGATGTCCTTGTCGGTGATCCGCTTGCCGCCGCGCTGGCTCACCTTCTTGACGCCGGTGACCTGGATGCCCTGGCGGCGCAGCTGCGCGAGCACCACGTGCTCTCCGCCGGCGCGCACCTCGCCGCGCACCACCTTGCCCGCCTTGTCCTTGCCGGTCCAGGCGAAGTTGTAGAGCTTGACGTCCTTGCCGGTGTCGCGCTTGCTGGCGATGGCTGCCATGGTTTGGATTCTCCCTACTCGTTGGTTACGGCCTCGATTTCCTCGAGGGAGGTGAGGCCTTTCTTCACCTTGAGCAGCCCCGATTGGCGAAGGTCGCGGACGCCTTCGCGCTGGGCCTGGTCGGCGAGGTCGATGGAGGTGCCGTTCTTCATGATGATGCGCTCCATCTCCTCGGAGATCGGCATCACCTGGTAGATGCCGACGCGCCCCTTGTACCCGGTATTCTTGCACAGCTCGCATCCGCCGGGCGCGAACGTCTGCCACGTCCCGTCGAGATCCTCCTCCCGGAATCCGGCCCGCAGCAATGCCTCTTCCGGAATATCGACCGGCTTCTTGCACGAGCACAGTTTCCGGGCGAGGCGCTGCGCGGTGATGAGGATCACGCTCGAGGCGATGTTGAACGGCGCGATCCCCATGTTCATGAGGCGCGTGAGCGTGGTCGGCGCGTCGTTGGTGTGCAGCGTGGAGAGCACCATGTGGCCGGTCTGCGCCGCCTTGATCGCGATCTCGCCCGTCTCCAGGTCGCGGATCTCGCCCACCATGATGATGTCCGGGTCCTGGCGCAGGAACGCCTTGAGCGCCACGGCGAAGGTGAGGCCCGCCTTGTCGTTCACGTTCACCTGGTTCACGCCCGGCAGGTTGATCTCCGCGGGGTCCTCGGCCGTCGAGATGTTGGTCCCCGGCTTGTTGAGGATGTTCAGGCACGTGTAGAGCGAGACCGTCTTGCCCGATCCCGTGGGGCCGGTGACGAGCACCATGCCGTAGGGCCGCTGGACCGCGGCGAGCAGCGCCTCCTTCTGGTCCGGCTCGTAGCCCAGCGCGTCGATCCCGAGCGTGGCGCTCGAGGGATCGAGGATGCGCATCACGATCTTCTCGCCGAAGAGCGTGGGCAGCGTCGAGACGCGGAAGTCGATCGCCCGGGTCTTGGAGAGCACGATCTTCATGCGCCCGTCCTGGGGCACCCGCTTCTCGGAGATGTCGAGCCTGGAGACCACCTTGATGCGCGAGGCGATCTTCTCCTTGATCGCGAGCGGCGGCTGCGCGATGTCGTAGAGGATGCCGTCCATCCGGTAGCGGATGCGGTAGAACTTCTCGTAAGGCTCGAAGTGGATGTCGGAGGCGCCGCCGTTGATGGCGTCGAGCAGGATCTTCTGCACGTACTTCACGACCGGCGCGTCGTCGATGTCCTCGGTGACGACCTCGGGCTGGGCGTCGCCGTCGGTCACCTCGATGCCCGAGAGGTCCACGTCCTCCGTGGCCATCTCGATCGACTTCGCGCTCGAGTCGGTGAGCTTGCGCACGATGAGCGCGAGCTTGTCGTCCTCCACCACCACCGGCTCCATCGACAGCCCGGTGGCGAACTTCACCTCCTGGAGCACCTGCTCGTTGGAGGGGTCGCTCATCGCGACGAAGACCTTGTTGCCGCGCTTGCCCAGCGCCACCACGCGGTGGCTCGTGACGATCTTCGTGTCGATGAGGTTGACCGGAAGCTGATCCAGGTCAACGGCGTTCAGGTCGAGCAAGGGATAACCGAACGTCTGCGCCGCGAAGAGGGAGACCTCCTTCGCCGAGAGCTTCTTCGAGGCGACCAGCTGCTGCACGAACGAAAGCCCCTCGCGATTCGCCTCCACCTGGATGGCGGAGGCGTCGGTCTGCGCGAGGCGTCCCTGCTGGACGAGCGCGCGCCCGAGGGCGCTGAAGTGTGTCGGCTGGGCGGCCATGGAAGATTCGTTTTAAATCAGGATCATAATGCGCCTTGTTCGTTCTTTTTGTAAAGTTCCGCCCGATCATACCCGGAACGCCGGCCCGGCCGCCATGGCAAAGTCCACAGAAGCCCGGCTGCTATAATTTTCGGCTGCCCATGCCCTTACACGTCCTCGGAATCAACCATCGGACCGCCCCCCTGGAGGTCCGCGAGAAGCTCGCCTTCCCCCAGGAAGCGCAGGGCGAGGCGCTCGCGCAGCTCGCGGCGCAGCCGGGCGTGTCCGAGGCGGTGCTCGTCTCGACCTGCAACCGCACCGAGGTCTACTGCCGCGCCGAGGACGAGGCGGCGGTGCGCTCGTGGCTCGAGCAGGCGGGCGCCCGCGCGGGGCTTGCCATCACGACCCACCTGTATGCGCATCGCGACGCCGAGGCCGTGCGCCACGCCTTCCGCGTCGCGGCGGGCCTCGATTCCATGGTGCTGGGCGAGCCGCAGATCCTGGGCCAGGTGAAGCAGTCGGTGCGCACCGCCGAGAACGCCGGCACCCTCGGCACGCACCTCTCGCGGCTCTTCCAGACCACCTTCTCGGTCGCGAAGCAGGTCCGCACGGAAACGGCGCTCGGGGCGCAGTCCATCTCGATCGCCTCGGCGGCCCTCAAGCTCGCCCAGAACCTCTTCGGCGACCTCTCGCGCACGCGGCTCCTGCTGGTCGGCGTGGGCGAGATGGTCGAGCTCGCGGCGACCTATTTCGCGGCCCAGCGCCCGCAGTCGATCGTGGTCGCCAACCGCACGGTGGCGCGCGGCGAGGAGTTCGCGGCCCGCTTCGGCGGCCAGGCGATCGCGCTCGCGGAGCTGTCCGCGCGGCTCGCGGAGTTCGACATCGTCGTCACGGCCACCGCCTCGTCGCTCCCGATCCTCGGCAAGGGCCTCATCGAGAGCGCGCTCAAGGCCCGCAAGCGCCGGCCGATGTTCATCGTGGACATGGCCGTGCCCCGCGACGTCGAGGCCGAGGTGGGCGAGCTCGAGGACGTTTTCCTTTATTCCATCGACGACCTCGGCAAGATCGTGCAGGAGGGCGTGCAGGCGCGCCAGTCCGCGGTCGACGAGGCCGAGGCG
>DASUXK010000538.1:0-5521 GCA_036377935.1 Usitatibacter sp. | reverse complement strand
GCCGATGCCGTCGAGGTATTCGCAGATCACGATCGAGTCGAACAGCACGGGACCGTCGTCGCGCTCGAGCGCCGGAATCTTGACGAGGGGCGCGACGCTCGCGTAGTCGCGGTTGGGCTCGCTCGGCACGACCTTGGTCGGCACGAGCTCGATGTCGTTCGCCACGCCGCACTCGTGCGCGCACACGAGCACCTTGCGGACGAACGGGGAGGCGGGGGAGTAGTAGAGTTTCATGGTCCGCGAAGTCTCGGGCCGCGGCGCCCGCGCGTCAAGCGCCGATCAGAATAATCCGGCGCCTATCGCGCGACGGTGATCGCGGCGACCCCGAGCGCGAGGAGCGCCATCCCGATCGCCTCGGTCGTGCTCAGGCGCTCGCGGAAGAGGCGGCGCGAGACGGCATAGCTGAAGACGAGCTCCACCAACCCGAGGGTGCGCACGTGCGCGACGGGCTCGAGCGCGAAGGCCGTGAACCAGCCCGCCGAGGCCGCGGCGCCCATGAAGCCCGCGAGGAGCGAGATGCGCCAGGCGCGGAGCACGCGCACCACCAGCGCGGCGTTGCGCGCGAGGAGCCAGCCCGCGAGGAGGACCGTCTGCAGCGCCTGCGCCGAGACGAGCGTCACGGCCGCGGTCACCACGAACGATCCGCCGCCCAGCGCGAGCTCCGCGCCTCGGAAACCCACCGCCGAGATCGCGAAGAGCCCGCCGCACGCCACGCCCAATCCCGCCGTGCGCGCGCTCCACCCCGCCCGCCAGCCCGAGGAAAGCAGGAACACGCCCGCGGTGCCCAGCGCGACCGCGATCGCCGTGCCGGCCGAGATGCGGTCGCCGAGGAAAAGCAGCCCGAAGATCGCGACCTGCAGCACCTCGGTCTTCGAGTAGGCGACCCCGAGCGCGAAATTGCGCTCCTCCATCACCCTGAGGAGCAGCGCCATGGCGCCGATCTGCCCGACCGCGCCGAGGAAGAGCCACGCGAGGAAGGCGCCGCCCGGCGCCGGAATCGAGCCGCCTCGAAACGCCAGCACGGCGGCGAGCCAGAGCGCCGCGAACGGGACGCCGTAGAGGAAGCGCACCAGCGTCGCGCCGAGCGTGCCGAGCTCGCCGGTGAGGTGGCGCTGCGCGGCGTTGCGGACGGTCTGCGCGGCCGCGGCGAAAACGGTGATCGGGATCCAGGCGGCCGGCATGCAGCCGCGGACTCAGGCGGCGCGCTCTTCGCGCGAGGCGCGCTTGCGCTCGTGCTCCGACAGGTAGCGCTTGCGAAGCCGGATGGACTTCGGCGTCACCTCCACCAGCTCGTCGTCCTCGATGAACTCGATCGCGCTCTCCAGCGTGATCTGCACCGGCGGCGTGAGCACGACGTTCTCGTCCTTGCCGGCGGCGCGCACGTTGGTGAGCTTCTTGCCCTTGACCGGGTTCACGATGAGGTCGTTGTCGCGGCTGTGGATGCCGATCACCATGCCCACGTACACGCGCTCGCCCGGCGAGACGAACATGCGCCCGCGGTCCTCGAGGTTGAAGAGCGCGAAGGCCACCGCCTCGCCCTGCTCCGAGGAGA
This sequence comes from Usitatibacter sp., assembly GCA_036377935.1. Classification (GTDB taxonomy): domain Bacteria; phylum Pseudomonadota; class Gammaproteobacteria; order Burkholderiales; family Usitatibacteraceae; genus Usitatibacter. Next base: position 3,969 of record DASUXK010000538.1, on the reverse strand, counting down.
TGAGCACGCCGTTGCGCCGCGAAGGCAGCTCGCCCTTCACCGGCGCGTACTTCTCGAACACGTGGCTCTTGATGCCCGTGCCGCGCGTGAGGGTCATGAACTCCATGTGGAAGCCGATGAGCCCGCGCGAGGGAATGCTGTAGTCGAGGCGCACGCGCCCCTTGCCGTCGGGCACCATGTCGGTGAGCTCGCCGCCGCGGCGGCCCAGCTCCTCCATGATCTTGCCCTGGTTGTCCACGTCGACGTCGACGGTGAGGTTCTCCCACGGCTCCATGCGCACGCCGTCGACTTCCTTCACGACCACGCGCGGCTTGCCCACCGCGAGCTCGTAGCCCTCGCGGCGCATGTTCTCGATGAGGATGGTGAGGTGCAGCTCGCCGCGGCCCGAGACCCGGAACACGTCCGCATCGCCGGTATCCTCGACGCGCAGCGCGACGTTGGCGAGGAGCTCGCGGTCGAGGCGCTCGCGGATCTGTCGGCTCGTGACGTACTTGCCTTCCTGGCCCGCATAGGGCGAGGTGTTCACCTGGAAATTCATGGTGAGCGTCGGCTCGTCCACGCCCACCATCGGCAGGCCTTCCGGATTCTCGGGGTCGGCGAACGTCGTGCCGATCACGAAATCCTCGATGCCGGTGACCGAGACGATCTCGCCCGCCGAGGCGGCCGGCGTCTCGACCTTCTCGAGGCCCTGGAAGGTGTGGATCACGCCGATCTTCGCCTTGCGCACGAGCTTGTCGCCCGACATGATCGCCACTTCCTGCGCCTTGCGGATCGTGCCGCGGCGGATGCGCCCGATCGCGATGCGGCCGAGGAAGCTCGAGTAGTCCACCGCCGCGATCTGCAGCTGCAGCGGGGCGTCCGGATCGCCCTTGGGCTCGGGAACGTGCTTCAGCACCGCGTCGAAGAGCGGCCTCATGTCGGTGCCGACCTGGTCGGGCTCCGTGCTCGCCCACCCATTGAGCGCGGACGCATAGATGATCGGGAAATCGAGCTGGTCCTCGCTGGCGCCCAGCTTGTCCATGAGGTCGAAGGTCTGGTCCACGACCCAGTTGGGCCGCGCGCCGTCGCGATCGACCTTGTTCACGACGACGATGGGCTTCAGTCCCTGCGCGAGCGCCTTGCGCGTGACGAAGCGCGTCTGCGGCATCGGGCCCTCGACCGCGTCGACGAGGAGCAGCACGCCGTCCACCATCGAGAGCACGCGCTCGACCTCGCCGCCGAAATCCGCGTGGCCGGGCGTATCCACGATGTTGATGTGCACGCCGTGGTAGTCCACGGCCGTGTTCTTCGCGAGGATCGTGATGCCGCGCTCGCGCTCGATGTCGTTGGAATCCATCACGCGCTCGACCACGTGCTGGTGGGCGGCGAAGGTGCCGGCCTGTTGCAGGAGCTTGTCGACGAGCGTGGTCTTGCCGTGGTCGACGTGGGCGATGATGGCGATGTTGCGAAGGGGGCGGCGCATTGAAAATCCAGAAAAATTTCAACATTTTAGCATGCAGAAGCAGGCTGGCGCCATCATCGGTTGCGCATCCAGTCGGCGGTCTTGTAGAACGCCGGCGTGAGCGCGGCGCGTAGCTCCTCCGGCACCCCCACCTCCTCCATCGCCTGGGCCATGCAGGCCATCCACTGGTCGCGCTCCTCCTCGCCGATCGCGAAGGGCAGGTGCCGGGCGCGCAGCATCGGATGGCCGTAGCGCTCGATGTAGAGCGGCGGCCCGCCCAGCCAACCCGAGAGGAAGAGGTAGAGCTTCTCCCGGGCGCTCTCGAGGCTGGATCCGTGCACGGCGCGCAATTGCGCGTAGGACGCCTCGAAGTCCATCAGGTCGTAGAAGCGGTCGACGAGCTCGCGCACGCCGGCGTCTGCGCCGAGAAGGTCGTAGGGCGTGGGAGAATCGCGTTCCTGCGGATCCAAATCCGGTATCTCCTGAATGAAGCTCGCGTTGAAGATCGATGTGGACACCTTCCGCGGTACCCGCGAAGGCGTTCCGAAGCTTGTCGACATTTTGCAGCGCCACGGCGCCGGCGCCACGTTCCTCTTTTCCCTCGGCCCGGATCACACGGGCCGCGCCATCAAGCGGGCGCTGCGCCCCGGCTTCATGCGGAAGGTCGGCCGCACGTCGGTGGTCTCCCATTACGGGATCCGCACCCTGCTCTACGGCACGCTGCTGCCCGGTCCCGACATCGGCCGGCGCTGCGCCGACGTGATGCGGCGGGTGCGCGACGCGGGCTTCGAGGTGGGCATCCATGCCTGGGACCACGTGAAGTGGCAGGACGGCGTCGCGCACGCCGATGCGCGATGGACCGCGTGGGAGATGGCGCTCGCCGCCCAGCGCTTCCGCGAGGTCTTCGGCGAGGACGCGCAGGTCCACGGGGCCGCGGGATGGCAGATGAACGTGCACGCGTTCCGAGGCACGCAGGCGATGGGCCTGCGCTACGCGTCGGACACCCGGGGCACGCATCCCTTCATCCCGGTGATCCGCGCGGAGATCGTCGCCTGCCCGCAGTTTCCGACCACGTTGCCCACACTCGACGAGATGATCGGGCTCGAAGGCATCACCGAGGCGAATGTCGCCGGGCAACTGCTCGAACGAACCGCCGCCGATCGCCGCGACCACGTCTACACGCTGCACGCCGAGCTCGAAGGCATGAAGCTCGCCTCGCAGTTCGGCCAGCTCCTCGAGGGCTGGAAGGCGCAGGGCTACGAGCTGGTCGCGATGAAGGACCTCGTCGACGCCACGGACGCGCGGGCGCTCCCCCTGCACGAGGTGGTCGATGCGCCGGTGGCGGGGCGTTCGGGCACCCTCGCCTGCCAGGGACCGCCCTTCCTCGCGGAAGAAGCATCCCCATAGCTTGCGTTTTCGTTTCTTTTTGTTCACCATGGGTTGTGGCCCCTAGATCTCAGCCTCGAATCGGATGAACGCTCGCGCGGTCGTGCCGGATTTCGAGCTCCCCGCCACCGGCCACCAGCGCTTTCGCCTCTCGGCCTTCCGCGGCCACCCGCTCGTCCTCTACTTCTATCCGAAGGACAACACGCCCGGCTGCACCCAGGAGGGCGCGGATTTCCGCGACCTCTATCCGGAGTTCGCGAAGGCGAAGGTGGACGTGTTCGGCATTTCCCGCGATTCGGTGAAGTCCCACGAAGCCTTCAAGGCGAAGATGGGCTTCCCGTTCGAGCTGCTGTCGGACGCCGAGGAGCAGGCCTGCTCCCTCTTCGGCGTGGTGAAGATGAAGAACATGTACGGCCGCCAGGTGCGCGGCATCGAGCGCAGCACCTTCGCGATCGACCGCGAAGGGCGCATCGCGCGCGAGTGGCGCGGCGTGAAGGTGCCGGGCCACGCGCGCGAGGTGCTGGACTACGTGAAGTCCGAACTCCTTCCCCACCACCCCGTCACACCCTGATGCCCAACGACGATACCCTGAGAGACTCCTCCGAGCGGCATGATGCGGGGGAGACGTCCGGCGACGCCTCGCATCCGGAGGCCCCCATGCAGCGCAGACGCGAACGCGAGACCCCGACGCGCGCACCGAAGGCGGCGCTCGGCAAGCTCTTCGTCCTCGACACGAACGTGCTCATGCACGATCCGACGAGCCTTTTCCGCTTCGAGGAGCACGACGTGTTCCTGCCCATGGTCACGCTCGAGGAGCTGGACGACCACAAGAAGGGCATGAGCGAGGTCGCGAGGAACGCGCGCCAGGCGAGCCGCTTCCTCGACGAGATCGTCTCGCAGGGCGGCGACATCCAGCAGGGCTATTCCCTGAAGGCGAAGAGCGGCGGCGAGGCCGCGGGCCGGCTCTTCCTGCAGACGCACACCGTGGAAGTCGAGATCCCGAGCTCGGTCGCCTCGCAGAAGGCCGACAACGTGATCCTCGGCGTCGCGATCCACCTCAAGCAGAAATACCCCAAGCGCGAAGTGGTCCTGGTGTCCAAGGACATCAACATGCGCATCAAGGCGCATGCGCTGGGGATCCC
>DASUXK010000537.1:0-4383 GCA_036377935.1 Usitatibacter sp. | reverse complement strand
ATCCGCACGCAGGTGCCGGCCAACTTCCGTCCCGCGCCGGGCGCCGAGCCCGAGATGTTCGTGCAGTTCGACGTGTCGGGCTACGCCATCGTGGGGGCCTGAATGCGCGCGCTCTTCCAGCGACAGCCGCTGATCGGCGCGCTCGCCATCGCCGCCGCGCTGCTCGTGGCCGCGATCGGGATGGAGACCGGATTCGGCACCCGCCTCGCGCCCGCCATTCCCGCCGCGCCGTCGAAGCCGGCGAAACCGTTCGAGGCCCGGCTGCTGCCGCCGCTCGACCCGCCGAATCCCGACCAGGCGTACCCCGAGATGGTGGCGCGTCCGCTTTTCGTTCCGCAGCGCCGCCCGGCCCCGGCGGCCGAGGCGGCGGCGAAGTCCACGATGAAGCGCGGGCAATTCGTCCTGCAGGGCGTCACCACCGCGGGCGACACCCGAATCGCATTGCTGAAGGAAAAGGCCACGGGGCACATCGTGCGCGTCGAGAAGGGCCACGAGGTGAACGGCATGAAGCTCGTGGAAGTGAGCCCGGAATCGGTCACCCTCGTGCAGGGCGCGGAGAAGGAAGTCCTGCCGCTCGAGGTCGTGAAGCCGGGACCGGCCCACGCCGCCCCCGCCGGCCCGTTCGGCGCGACCACCCAGGGCGGAATGTTCGGCGGCGGCGGAGCCAACCCCGCCGTCCGGCCGCCCGGCCTGCAGCCCGCGCCGCCGGCCGGCAACGCATCGCCGGGGCATCCCGCGAACCCCGAGCCTCCGGCGTTGCCTCAGGCAACCGCCGCCCCGCTCACGCCGGAGGAGCTGCTCGCGCGGCGCCGCGCGTTGCGCAATCGACAAAACCATTGAGCGACTGACATGGCCCAACGCTTCCCTTCCGCACCCCTGCCGTCTTCCCGCATCCGGCAATGCATCGCGCGTGGAGCGTGGCCGGGACGGCTCGCCGGCGCGATCCTCGTGCTGCTCGCCGCCGCCTCGTGCTCGGTCCTCCCGCCGAGCATGAAGGAGAAACCGGACGCGGCTTCGCCGGCCTTCGCCCGTCCGAAGGGGCCGCAAGCCGACTTCGGCCCATCCCGCGAGGTGCCGCCCGCGAGCGGCGGGGGGGCGACTTCGCAACCCACGGCCAAGGTCTACAAGGGCACGGGCGAGTTCCTCAATCCCCGGCCTCCCGCCCCCGCGGCTCCTCCCGGCCCCGAGGAGGCGAGCCTCAACTTCGAGGCGCTCGACGTGCGCGAGGTCGCGAAGGTCATCCTCGGCGATTACCTCAAGCAGTCGTATACGGTGCACCCCGCGGTGCAGGGGACGGTGACCTTCCGCACCGTGAAGCCGATCCCGCTCAAGGACCTGCTGCCGACGCTCGAGATGCTGCTGCGCCAGAACAACGCGGCGGTGGTGAAGGAGGAGGGCATCTACAAGGTCCTCCCCATCAACATGGTGCGCGGCTCGATCACCCCGCAGCTCGGCGGGTACGAGCGGCCCATTCCGCCCGGCTTCTCGGTGCTCGTCGTGCCGCTCAAGTACGTGGGCGCGCGCGAGATGGCGCGCATCCTCGAGCCGTTCGCGCCTCCCGACTCGGTGCGGGTGGACGAGGTGCGCAACCTCGTCATCATGGCGGGCGACCAGCGCGAGCTGCGCCACCTCGTGGAGACGGTCGAGCTCTTCGACGTCGACTGGCTGTCGGGCTATTCGGTGGGCCTCTTCCCGATCCGCAGCGCCGACGTGAAGTCGCTGATGGCCGACCTCGACAAGGTCTTCGGCAACGCCGCGCAAAGCCCGCTCGCGGGCATCGTCCGCGTGATCCCCATCGAGCGCCTGAACTCGCTGCTGGTCGTGACGACGCAGCAGAAGTACCTCGAGATGGCGCGCACCTGGATCGATCGCATCGACCAGGCGGGCACCACCTCCGGGGGCACGCGCTTCTACGTCTACCAGGTGAAGAACGGCAAGGCCGAGAGCCTCGCGCAGCTCATCGGCGACCTCTTCTCGACGCGCCGCACGACCGTGAGCGGCCCCACGCTCTCGCCCGGCTCGCGGCCGGCGCAGCTCTCGAGCTCCACGTTCGGCCAGATCACGCCGCCGTCGCAGGCCGCGGCCCCGACGGGACCGGCGTCGGCGACCTTCTCGATGCCGGGCGCGAACGGGATGACGTCGAGCGAAGTGCGCGTGATCGCCGACAAGGACACCAACTCGCTCCTCATCCTCGCCGCGCCCGCGGATTACGAGACGATCGAGAACGCGCTGCGGCAGTTGGACGTCGTGCCGCGCCAGGTCCTGGTCGAGGTCATGCTCGCGGAGGTGACGCTCACGGACAACCTGAGTCTCGGGCTCGAGTACTACATCCACACGCGCAACAACACGAGCGGCTCGCTCAACCTGGGCGGCCTCGGCACGGGCGGGCCCACCGGCGCCGTTCCCGCCATCAACGGCCTGCAGCTGATCAACTTCAGCGGCAACGAGGTGCGCGCGGTGCTGAATGCGCTCGGCCAGGACGGCAAGGCGCGCATCCTCGCCTCGCCGCAGATCATGGTGCTCGACAACCAGAAGGCGCAGATCAAGGTCGGCGACCGCATCTCGGTGCAGACGCAGACGCAGACGGGCGTGAGCACCGGCACGGGCGTGCTGAACAGCTTCCAGTACCTGGAGACGGGCATCCTGCTCGCCGTCACGCCGCGCATCAATTCGGGCGGCCTCGTGACCCTCGACGTGAACCAGGAGGTGAGCGTGCCGGACGCGAGCAGCACCTCGCCGAACAATCCCAACCCCACGGTGAATTCGCGCTCAGCGCAGACTTCCGTGGTCGTGGCTTCGGGCGAATCGATCGTCCTGGGCGGCCTCATCAACGAGCAGACGACGACCGGCACGGCCGGCATCCCCCTGCTCTCGAAGATTCCGGTGCTGGGTGCGCTCTTCGGCAGCCAGAGCTACAACCGCAAGCGTACCGAGCTCGTCCTCATCATCACCCCGCGCATCGTGAGCGACTCCGTCCAAGCCCGGGAAGCGACGCTGGAACTGCGCCGCAAGCTGCCCGCCTTGGAGAGCCTTCTGCCCAAGCCCAAGGACCTGCCGCCCGCCCCGCCGGAAGCCGCTCCGAGGGGCAAGTGATGAACTTCACAACACCGATTTTCGAACTCGAAATGCGCAGCCGATGAAGGACTTGCGTTGCAAACTTCACGTAGCCTGTTGCGGAAACGATACACTGTTGTAAAAACCTTGCGAATTTGTTTGACGGGGAGATTCAAGTTGAATAGTCTTTCAGCGCATCAAGGGTGGTGGCCGGGTATCGCGAGCGGTTCGCGTGCATGGTCGGCAGGCTTCCTGGTGGCGGTCGTGGTCGGCGTGTCGGGATGTGCAGGCATCGTCTCCGGCAGCCCCGAGCAGGTCGTCAAGGAACGCGCGCAGGCCAGGTGGGACGCGCTGGTGAAGGGCGATGTGAAGACCGCGTACGGATACCTCAGCCCGGGGACTCGCGCAGTGACGACGTTGAAGACGTACGAAACGTCGGTGAGCAAGGGATTCTGGAAGTCGGCGAACGTGGGGAAGGTGGAGTGCCGCAACACGGACAACTGCGAGGTTTCCGGCACCATCCGGTACACGTTCCAGGGGCAGGAAATCAGTACGCCGTTCCGGGAGACATGGATCAAGTCGGAATCCGAATGGTGGTATGTGCCGAGGTAGGAGAACGACTACAAGCGAGCGTCGCGGATTCCGACGCCAAGTTTGTAAAAGCGGTGGGTATGGACTAAGATTCGCGAGTTGTACCTCTAGAAAGTGATCACTTTCATCTTCACAAAGGAGTAACCAAAGACATGAATACGCTCAAAAGAAAAGCTCTGTTTACCGCGGTGGTCGCCGGTCTCGGCGCCGCTGCCGGTAGCGCAGAGGCGGTGTACCTGAGCCCCAACAACACCGGCCAGGTCCTGATCTACCCCTACTACACGGTCCAGTCGGCGGACGGCAACTCGTGGAACACGTACCTCTCGGTCGTCAACACGACTTCCCGCGCCAAGGCCGTGAAGGTCCGTATCCTCGAGGGCAAGACCTCCTCCGAGGTGCTGGACTTCAACCTGTTCCTGTCGGCGAACGACGTGTGGACGGCGGCCATCGTTCCGTCCAGCTCCGCGGCGGGCGCCCCGGGCCACATAATCACGACCGACGTGTCGTGCACGAACCCGGCCTTCCCGGCGGCCGGCGTGGACTTCCGTAACAACCAGTACGCCACCGGTGCTGGCGGCGTGAGCCTGCCCGGCAAGGGCCTCGACCGCACCCGCGAGGGCTACGTCGAGATCCTCGAGATGGGCGTCCTGTCCGGCTCCTGGGAAGCGGCCGTCACGCACGCCGACGGCGTGCCCGACGATTGCACCGTCGTGCAGGGCCCGGCTGCCACGCCGCCCG
>DASUXK010000536.1:0-8011 GCA_036377935.1 Usitatibacter sp. | reverse complement strand
AAGCGGCACCTGCAACGGGGATCTCTACGAGCTCACCGCCACGCCGCTCTTCGGCGTCGGCTCGGGCGGATCGCACAATCCGGTCACGGCGGCGGGGACGCTCAGCGTGAATTTCGCGGACCCGTCGCACGCGACGATGAGCTACACCGTCGGAAGCGTCTCGCGCACGGTGCCGATCGAGCGGCAGCTGTTCGCGGGCGGCACCACCGCGCCGACGATCGACTACACCGACCTCTGGTTCGCGGGCGAGGCGAGCTCGGGCTGGGGCATGGCGATCAGCCACCAGTACAACAAGATGTTCCTGGCGTGGTTCGTCTACGACGCAAGCGGCAAGCCCACCTGGTATACCGTGAGCGACTGTTCCGTCGCGGCCAACGGCAACGGCTGCAGCGGCGACGTGTACAAGGTGACCGGGCCGCCGTTCGGGCCGACCTTCGATCCCGGCCAGGTCCACGTGACGACCGTCGGCAGCGCCTCGGTTACCTTCACCGACCCGAACAACGGGATCTTCAACTACACCGTGAACGGCACCAGCGGGAGCAAGGCCCTCACGCGGCAGGTCTTCTGAGGAAGGGCCGGGCGATGCGCAAGCGGGGAACGATCGCGGCATGGGCCGCGTGGGCGGCGCTGGTGCCGGCGCTCGCGGCGGCCGCGCCCGCGCAGCGCGCGGAGATCGTCGGCCTGCAGGGGCGCGGCGAGTACCGCCCGCAGGGCCGCATGGAGTGGACGGCGGCGCACGTGAAGCAGCCGCTCTACGGCTCCGACTTCGTGCGCACGCTGGGGCTGAGCCGCATGCAGATCCGCTTCTGGAACGGCGTCACGCAGACGCTCGACCACGACGGCCAGATGCAGGTGCTCGACGAGGCGACCGCGCGCGATACCAAGTGCACGGTGATGCAGGCGCGATCGAGGAGCTGGGGCGTCGCGCGCACGCCGCCGGAGGGCTTCTCCGTGTGCACGCCCTCGGCCACGGCGGCGATCCGCGGCACGGAGTGGGAGATCGCCGTCGCGGACGACGGCAGCGCCACGCTTTCGGTCTTCAACGGCGAGGTGCGCTTCTACAACGAGCACGGCGAGGTGCTCGTGCGCCCGAACGAGCAGGCGCGCGCCGAGCCGGGCAAGGCGCCGGTGAAGCTCTTCCTGCGCGTCTCGCGCGACCGCGTGCAGTGGGTGAACGGCTTCACGGTCGATCCCTCGCGCTACGCGGAATTCCAGGGCTCGCCCGCGCCCGCGCTCGCGAGGATCGGCGCGGCGCTGCGCGAGGATCGGCTGGCGGAGGCGTACGACGCCGTGCGCGCGCTGGCCGCGCGCGGCGACGCGCCCGCGGTCGCCTTCCTCCTCCTCGCCGACTTCGAGACCTATCGGGGCGACCTCGCCGCGGCCAAACGCGCCGCCGACGAGGGCGCGCGGCGCTTTCCCGCGGACGAGCGCTTCGAGGTCTCGCTCGCCCGCACGGCGCTCTACGAGGGGGACATCCCCGCGGCCTACGCGCACGTCGATGCCGCGCTCGCGCGCCGCCCCGATGCGGTCGACGCGCTGGTGATGCGCGGCGACATCGACCGGCGCGAGGGCCGCGCGCGCGAGGCGATCGCCGCGTACGGCCGCGCGATCGCCGCCGCGGCGAAGGACGCGCGGCCGCGCTACGGCCGCGGCGTCGTCGAGAGCGAGCGCGAGGACGTGCGCCCGGCGCGCGCCGACCTCCTGCGGGCGATCGCGCTCGATCCCTCCGACGCGACCTACCGCGCCGAGCTGGGCACGCTCGAGGGCTTCGCCGGCGACCTCGCGCGTGCGCGCCGGGAGCTCGAGCAGGCGCTCGCGGCGCAACCCGACAACTACGTCGCGCTCACGGGCCTCGGCGTGGTCGAGCTCAAGTCCGGCGACGCGCAGGCAGCGATCGCTTCGTTCCAGCGCGCCTCGGCCATCGAGCCGCGCTATGCGCGCGCGCACCTCTACAGCGCCGCGGCCTACTACCAGGAGCGGCGCGACCACGACGCGCTGGTCGAGCTCGCGCGCGCCGCCGAGCTCGACCCGAACGACCCGCTGCCGCACCTGCTCATGGCGATGATCCACCTCGACCGCATCGAGCCCGGCGCCGCCGCGGCCGAGGCGCAGGCGGCGCTCGCGCGCGTGCCGTTCCTCAAGTCGGTGAACGCCGTGGCGGACAACCAGCGGGGGATCGCCAACTTCGGCGCGCCGCTCGCGTTCATGGGCCTCGAGGAATGGGCGCGCGCGACGGCCCACGATTCGTACCTGCCGTTCTGGGGCGCGAGCCACCTCTTCCTCGCCGACCGCTACCCGGGCGATTTCGACCGGCGCTCGGAGCTCATGCAGGGCTTCGTCACCGATCCGCTCGCGTTCGGCGCCTCGAACCGCTTCCTCACGCTGTTTCCCGAGCCGGGCCACCACGCCACCGCCTCGCTCAACTACGCGACGAGCGACGACCTGCGCGTGACCGAGCCCATCCTCACCGTGAACGGCTACGCCGCGAGCCCGTTCCCGGTGGCGTACCTCGCCGAGGCGATCGACACGCGCGTGGATCCGGGCAACGCCGCGATCGACATCCGCGCGAAGAGCTACACCGCGGCGCTCGGCATGCGGCCGGTCCACGAGGTCGGCACGTTCCTCTACGCCAACCGTTTCGACATGGACGCGGACCTCGGCCGCGCGGACGTGCCCGGCCTCTTCCAGCATATCGACGGCACGGTCACGCGCGTGGACGCGGGGCTGCGAATCGCGCCGGGGCCGGATTCGAGCGTGTGGATCAAGGCGGGCGCGAGCCGGCAGGATTCGTCGCTCGACCAGTCGGCGCTCGTCTCCGGCGGCGGCATCGCGCTCGTGCAGCGCTCGCACTTCGACCTCGACCCGAAGGCCGACGACGTCGCGCTGCGCCACACGTTCGCGGTCGGCGAGGGCGCGGAGGTCGACTGGGGCGTGGAAGCGGCGCGCGTGCGGCAGTCGAGCTTCCTCGCCACCGATCCTTCCTTCCGTTTTCCCGATGCACAGGTCGCGCAGAACACGCTCGGGCAATCGGCGCGCGACCGCTCGCGGGGCCTCTACGCCTCGGCGCGCGTGAACCGCGGCGACTGGCGCTTCGAGGCGGGCGCGGGGCTGCGCGACTACACGAAGGATCGCGGCCTCGACTTCGTGATCGCCGGCGCGCCCTCGCACCTCGACGAGTCGCTCGAGCGGCGCCGCGGCGAGCCGTTCGTGGGCCTCACGTGGCGCCCGGTTCCCGCGATGGCGCTGCGCGCCGCGTGCCGGCGCTGGCTGCGCCCCGCGGCGCTGGAGACGCTCGCGCCCGTCGCGGTCGCGGGAATGCCGCTCGACGACCAGATCGTCCTCGCGGGCGGATTGCTCGAGCAGTGCCGCGCCCAGTGGGAGTGGACGACGCCCGATCGCGGCTTCGTCGCGGCGCGCGTGGAGAGGAGCCGCGTCGACAACCTCGTCTCGCCGCTCGACGGCGTGCAGAACGGGCAGGCGGACGTGACGAACCTCGAGCGCCTGCGCAACCGCGTGCTCACGCCGCCGCCCATTCCCGACCAGCTCGAGGACGTGCCGGTGTTCGCGTCGGGCGTGGCGAAGCGCGCGACCGTGGCGTACGAGCGCATCCTCACGCCGCGCATCGGGATGCGCGCGTACTACACGTACACCGAGAGCGAGAACGACGGGCCGTTCGCGCCGGGCAAGCGCATCCCGTACCTGCCGCGCCACCAGGCGAACGTGGGCGGCACGTGGGCGCCGGGCGGGCACACGTTCCTGACCCTGCAGGCGGTCTACCGCAGCGAGCGCTTCAGCGACGAGGCGAACGCGCAGCGCCTGCCGCCGGGCTGGGACGCGGAGGTGCGGCTCTTCCTCGAAAGCGCCGACAAGCGCTGGGCGGTGGAGGCGGTGGCGGCGAACCTGCTCGAGAAGGAAGCCTCGGACGTGTTCGGCGTCACCGTGAGCTACCGGTACTGAGCATGTTCGAGCGCGCGAGCGCGTTGCCGCCCCGGGTGCTCCTCGCGATCGCGCTCGCGGTGGCGACGGCCTTCGCCGCGATCGGCTTCACCACGCCCTGGTACGAGCTCGAGCTCAAGGGCTTCGACCGGCTTTCGCGCGCCACGGCCCCGCACGCCTCGCAATTCCCGATCACGATCGTCGCCATCGACGAGGCGTCGTTCGCCCACGTCGGCAAGCAGTGGCCATGGCCGCGTGAGCTGTACGCGCGGCTCATCGACCAGCTGGTGAAGTCCGGCGCGCTCGTCGTCGCGCTCGACGTCACGATGTCCGAGCCTTCGAACGCGGGCCCCGCCGACGATGCCGCGCTGGCCGAAGCGATCCGGCGCGCCGGCAACGTCGTCGTGGCTTCCGAGCGCGTCTACGAGGAGACCGCGGTCTCGCGGCAGTGGCTGCGCGTCGATCCGCTCCCGCTCTTCGTGGCATCGGGCGCGCGCAACGGCTACGTGAACGTCGAGCTCGATCCCGACCTCGTCGCCCGCCGCATCCCCTTCGCGGCCGACGCGTTCTGGAAGCGCGTGGTCGAGCGCCTCCAGGCGCTGCAGCCGGGCCTGGTGAACGTCCGGGCGCCGCGCGCCGGCGCGATGATCCGCTATGCCGGCGGCGACCACACCTTCCCGTACGTCTCGTTCTACCAGGTCCTCGACGCCGGCAAGTACCTGCCGCCCGATGCCTTCCGCGACCAGATCGTGCTCGTGGGCCGCGACATCAAGGCGAACGTGGACGCGCGCGCCGCGCAGGCGGACCTCTTCGCGACGCCCTTCACCGGCGCGAGCGGCGGCCTCATGCCCGGCGTGGAGCTCCATGCGAACGTGCTCGAGACCGCGTTCCGCGGCGCCGCGGTGAACCCCGCGCCGCCGTGGTCTTCCCCCGCGCTCGTCGCGGCGGTGGTCGCGGCGTGCGCCTTCGTGCTGAGGCGCTGGCGCCCGCTGCCGGGGGCGCTGGCCGTCGCCGGAGTCGTCGCCGCCCTGGGCGCGATCGACTGGGCGCTCTTCCAGCGCGCGAACACCTGGCTGCCGGTTTTCGCCGCGATGTCGGCGGCGGTCGCGATGTACATCGCGTATGGCGGCGTGGCGTACGTGGTCGAGCGGCAGCGCCGCGGCGAGATCCGGCGCGCGTTCTCGCTCTATGTCTCGCCCGAGGTCGTCGATTACGTGATGGCGCACCCCGAGCGGCTGGGGCTCGGCGGCGAGCGCCGGCAGGTGACGCTGATGTTCACGGACCTCGCCGGCTTCACGACGCTTTCCGAGCGGTTGGACGCCGAGCAGGTGGCGAAGATCCTCAACATGCATTTCACGCGCGCCACCGCGATCGTCAAGCGCCATCGCGGCACCGTGAACCGCTTCATCGGCGACGCGATCATGGCGATGTGGGGCGCGCCGGTCGACGATCCCGAGCAGGCGCACCACGCGTGCCTCGCGGCGATCGAGATGCAGCGGGACATGGAGGCGCTGCGCGCGGAGCTCGCCGAACGGGGGCTGCCGCCGATCCACATGCGCATCGGCCTGCATTCCTGCGAGGCGGTGATCGGCAACCTCGGCTCGAGCGAGCGCTTCGAGTACACCGCGATCGGCGACGGCGTGAACCTCGCGGCGCGCCTGGAGGGCGTGAACAAGGCGTACCGCACGGGGATCCTGCTCTCGGCGGACACCGCGGCGCGGGTGGAGGGGCGCATCGCCCTGCGCGAGGTGGACCGCGTGATCGTGAAGGGCAAGACCGAGGCGGTCGCGATCTTCACGCCCTGCGACGATGGCGAGGCGTGCGAGCTCAACGCGCGGGCGATCGAGGCCGAGCGCGCGCGGCGCTGGGACGATGCGGAGGCTGGCTGGCGCGCGGTCCTCGCGCGGCTGCCGCAGGACGGCGTCGCGCCCGCCCACCTCGGCCGCATCGCCGCCGCGCGCCTCGCGGCGCCCGCCGCGTGGCGCGACGCCGTGGAGCTGGAGAAGCTCTAGGGCCGCTCGCGGTCTCGAGGGTCCCCTGCCTCGAACGGCGCTCAGCAGGCGTCGCGCAGGTGCCAGGCCTTGGGCCGCGTGAACGCCTCGATCCCCGCGCGCGAGAGCGTGAGGCCGATGCCCGAGTCGCCGACGCCGGACCACGGCAGGCGCGGGCTCACGCGGTCGCAGCAGTTCCAGTACACCGAGCCCGCGCGCACCTTCGCCAGGATGCGGCGCGCGCGCTCCCGGTCCGGCGTGTACACGCCCGCCGTGAGCCCGTAGCCGGTGTCGTTCATGACCGCGATCGCCGCCTCGTCGTCCGCGACCGGCATGAGGCCGATCACGGGGCCGAACGTCTCCTCGCGCATCACCGCCATCGTGTGGTCGACATCCACGAGCACGGTGGGCTCGAACCAGTGGCCCGGGCGCGCGAGGCGCCGGCCGCCGAGGAGCACGCGGGCGCCCTTGGCGCGCGCATCGTCCACCTGGCGCTCGAGCACCTCGAGCTGCGCCTCGCGGGCGAGCGGGCCGATGTACGTCGTCTCGTCCATGGGATCGCCGATGCCGAACCCGCGCACCGTCTCGACGAACGCCTCGACGAAAGGCGCGAAGATCGATTCGCGCACGTAGACGCGCTCCACCGAGCAGCAGCTCTGGCCGGTGTTGTAGAACGCGCCGTCGGCCACGCTCGCCGCGGCGCGCGCGACCTCCACGTCTTCGCACACATACACCGGGTCCTTGCCGCCGAGCTCGAGCTGCAGCTTCACCATGCGCCCGGCGGCCGCGCGCGCGATGCGCTTGCCCGTCGCCACCGAGCCGGTGAAGAAGATGCCGTCCACGGGCTGCTCGACCAGCGCCGCGCCCGCTTCGCCCGCGCCCAGCACCGGGATGAACGCGTCGTCGGGCACGCCGCTCTCGCGCACGAGCCGCGCGATCTCCAGGCCGGTGAGCGCCGCGTGCTCCGAAGGCTTGTAGAGCACGGCGTTGCCGGCGAGGAGCGCGGGCACGAACACGTTGCTGCCGACGAACCACGGGTAGTTCCACGCCGAGATGTTCGCGATCACGCCGAGGGGCTCGCGCGTGATGCGCTCCTCGAGCCCCGGCTGCGCATGCACGGCCGCCTCCGCGAGCACGGACGGCGCCTCGGAGAGGAAGAAGTCGAGGCGCCCGAGGAGGCCCTTCAGCTCGGCACGCGATTGGGCGATGGGCTTGCCGACCTCGGCGGTGAGGATCTTCGCGAGGGGATCGGCGTCGCGCTCGACGCCCGCGCGCAGCTGGCGGATCGCTTCGAGCCGGCGTTCCAGCGGCAGCGCCGCCCAGCCCTGCGCGCCTTCGCGCGCCCGGGCGTACTTGGCCGCGACGCCCGCCGCGTCGTCGTCGGGCAGGCGCGCCCCGGGCGCGCCCGTGGCCGGATTGCGGACCGCGAGCGTCACGCCGCCTTGACCGCCATCACCGGCGAGGCCTTGCCCGTCCTCTTGCGCAGCTCGCAGGCGGAGAGGAATGCGCGCAGCAGCGGCTTGCTGTCGATGAGGCTGGGGTCGCCGGGGTCGATGAACTCCGGATGCCACTGCACGCCCACCACGAAGCTGTGGCCTTCCCAGCGGATCGCCTCGATGACGCCGTCGGGCTCGCTCGTGGCCTCCACGACGAGGCCCTCGCCGAGCTGCTTGATCGCCTGGTGGTGGATGGTGTTCACGCGCGCAACCGAAACGTCCGGGTACACGCGCGAGAGCCAGGCGTTCTGGAGGATGCGCATGTCGTGGAAATGCGAGTCGTAGCGCGCCTCGTCGCGGTGCGAGCCCCCCTTCTCGGGCAGCTGCGTCGCGATGTCCTGGTAGAGCGAGCCGCCGAGAGCGACGTTGACGAGCTGGTGGCCGCGGCAGATGCCGAACACGGGCTTGCCCTGGGTCACGAACTCGTGGAAGAGCTCGATCTCGTACTGGTCGCGCACCTCGTCGCCGGCCCAGAGCGGATTCAACGGCGACTCGCCGTAGCTCTTCGGCGAGACGTCGGCGCCGCCCTGCAGCAGGAGGCCGTCGAGCGCATCCACGTAATGGCGGACCTTGAGCGATTTCGGGCGG
>DASUXK010000535.1:0-4940 GCA_036377935.1 Usitatibacter sp. | reverse complement strand
AGGTTCAGCGCGGGGTGCCAGGACGATTCGCCCTGCTTGCGGTACTGCACGTTGCAGCCGTCGCTGTTGGCCGAGGCGTTCGACCAGTAGAGTCCCACCGATTCGTACGTGGGCACGGCGCGAACGCCGCTCGAGTCGAGGCTCGCCGCCCGGGCCGCCGGGTGGGCGAGCGCGAGGGCGACGAGAAGGGTGGAGGCCGCGGCGAGGCGCGGTGTGCGCGAAAGAATGGATTCTTGCATGGGGGGTTCCTGACTCCGGTACGGCAAAGAGGAACCCGCTCATCGCAAGCGCTGTGCCACATTGGATTAATTCAATCACTTCAATGGCCTGGAGGCGATAATCGATGGCCGCGGCGCGCCGGCTGTAGAGGCGCATGCACCGCCGACGTCGCTGGAGGCGAATTTCGTTGTAGGAGATGGTCCGGATGGCCCGTAGGAATGCACCCACGCGCGTAGCGATGCAGCGACAAAGCGTCGTTTTGCGCTGACGCGTTTTGTCGTTGCGCTTGTCGAGGCGCGATTCGGCTGGTTTGTGTGTCGCTTGCGAGCGACGAAAAAAAGCGGCCCGGAGGCCGCTTTCGCGAAGGAAGGAAAAAGGCGCGCTCAGCGCGCGGGCGTCACCCCGGGAACGATGGCGGACTCACGCGGCGGCCGACCCGAGGCCGGCATCGCCGCCGCGCTCCGGCGCGCGATGCTCCGCGCCGCCTTCGACCCGGGAGCGAAGCTGGGCGAGGTCGTGGTCCATTTCGCTCGCGGGGTCGGTGCCGAACGCCTTGGCGACGGCGTGCCCGATGGCGCCACCGGGCGGCGCGTAATGCAGCTCGACATGCACCCGCGTGCCGTCGCCGTCGGGCTCGAATCGCACGCGCCCGCCGTTGTCGACGGTGGACCCTTCGACGGATCGCCACGCGAGCTCGCCGTTTTCCCGCGACTGCGTGAGCTCGGAATCCCATTCGACGGGCACGCCCGCCGGTCCGTCCACCACCCAGTGGTAGCGCCCGTTGCCGAGGTCGCGCACCTCGCGCACGTGCGACATCCAGCGCGGGTAGTTCTCGAAATCGCGCCAGTACGCGAAGACCCGCTCGACCGGCGCGTCGATTCGGATCGTGCGTTCGACGGCGAAGGCCTTGCCCTTCGCGAGGGAGCGCAGCTCCTCGTTCGCCGCCGCGCGCGCGATGAGCGCGAGGCCGCCCAGGCACATCGCCACGCCCAGGAACCCGCCGCGGACGTAACCCGAGGTCGCGAGGCCCGCCCCGAGCACGCCGCCCGCGGCGCGTTGCGCGGGGGACCACCGCGTCTTGCCCCACGGCCCGGCCGCCGCGCGAGCGCGCCGCTCGAGTGCCTCGCCCACGCCCTCGGCGCCGGCTTCCACGCGCTCGAGCCTGCGCTTCTGCGCCTGCAGCCAATGGCGGGTCTCCACCAGCATGCCGTGGGTGCGATTGGTGGCGTCGCGCATCACGGCGTCGGTGCCGCGCTGCACCTTGCGGCTGGTCGCCTGCACCTGGTTCCTGAGATCGTTGCGCCGCTTGCGACCCTGCTGCGGATCGAACAGGTACATGAGGGCGGCGCCCATCCCCACGTACGCGAGCACATTCGTGCGAGCCATAGGAAATCCTCCGTTCAGCGGGTACGACCGCCGCGGGAAGGCGCCGTTTCGGCGATAGTCAGGATGGAGCCGTTACCGGAAGCGCTCGTCGGTCTCGCCGGTGAACGCGCCGTTGATCGGCGCGGGCGTTCGCGCGGCCTCGGCCTCGAGCTCCGCGCGCTCGAGCTCCCGCGGTATCGCGGGGGCGCTCGCGTCGGGCACGACCACCACGACGGCGGGCGCTGGCGTGCGCACCGGTGCCGCCGGGGCATCGGCCGCCGCGCCCGGCACCCCTTGCGCGCTTGCGCCCGGGTTCGCAGCGGACGGCGAGGACGACCCCTGCCGGTTCGCGGAATCGGGATACGCCTCGGGCGGAAGCGTGCGGTAGAGCGAGGGATCGTCGCCCGGCTGCGGCGGGAACGGGCCGACCGGAGCCTGCGTGCCGGCGGTCGTGCCCGATTGGGCGAATGCAGCGCCGGCGACGCACAACGCCGCGGCGAGGAAGGGGAAGCGGAGCTTGCGCATGTCGAGACCTCCTTCCGGAGGGACCCCGTCTTGCGCGCGATGTTTCGCCCCCGCGCGCCTCGCCGGCCGCGGCGGCATGCGCCGATGCGACTACGGGCCTAGCGCTTGTCCACGACCACGCGACCTTCCTTGCTCACGTACACGTGGTAGCGGTTGCCGTCCTTGCACGTGGCGACGTAGTCGTTGTCGGCGAGCGTCTCGACCTTCACGACTTCGCCGCAGGGCTTGCCCTGGAGGGCGATCACGGCGGTGAGGTCCTGGCGCTGCTTCGCGTCGTCTGCGGCGGCGAGCGGCAACGCGGCGGCGAGGGTGAGCGTGGCGAGAAGGAGCGGGCGTGGATTCATGGGGGCCTCAGGCGAGTTTCTCGAAGCGCGCGCGATCGGCGAGGATCGCCCAGAGCGCTTCGCGCGAATCGTGGATGGCCCTCGCGAGCGCGGGATCGCGGTCTTGCAGGAGCGAGAGCACCTTCATGAGCAGCAGGTCGAAGGGACGGCGCAATTGGGCGAGTGTGGTGCGCGCGCGCCCCGCGTAGTAATCGCGGAACTGGTCGAGGAGGTCGTCGACCTGGTTCTTGAGCGAGAGCTTGGTCATCACGCCGATCGCATCGGTCTCCTTGAGGCGCCGCTCGAGGGAATCGAGATCGAGGGGCGGCGCGGCGGGCTTCGCCTGCGCGCTCGCTTCGGGCTTCGGTTGCGCCTTCGGTTCCCCCTTCGGCGGTGCCTTCGTCCCGACGTCGCGTGGCGCCTTCGTCCCCGCGTTCGAAGGCGGCTGGGCCTGCGGTTTCGGCCGCGGCGTCGTGTCCGCGTTCGATGGCGGCTTCGGCTCGGGCTTCGGCTCGTGCTTCGGCTCGACCTTCGCTTCGACCTTCGGCGGCTTCGCCCCGGGCTCCCCGGACGGTGCGGCCGGTGGCTGTGCAGCCCTCGGCGCGGGCGCGGCCTGCGCCATCGGAGGCGGCGCGGGAGGCGTGCTGCGCAGCGGGAAGCCGCAGCCGGCGAGCGAGGCGAGCGACGCGCAGGCGAGGGCGCGGAGGGCGATCATGGGGGCGGCATCGAGGGGATCCGGGGCCATTATGCGCGATGATGCGGCGAGCAACGCCGGGAACCAACCGATCGGCGCGCGCGTCGTGAAGGAGTCCGCCGAGGAGACCATGCCCCGAGAGCCCGTCATCCGCAGCCTGCTCGACACCGACCTGTACAAGTTCACGATGTGGCAGGTGTTCCTGCACCGCTTCCCCGCGGCGACGGGCGAGTACCGCTTCCAGAACCGCGCGGGCGCGGCGATGCCGTTCGCGGACCTGCGGGAGGAAGTGCAGGCGCAGATCGACCACCTGTGCACGCTGCGCTTCACGCCGGAGGAGCTCGCGTACCTGCGCGGGCTGCGCTTCATCAAGAGCGATTTCGCCGACTACCTCGAGCTCTTCCAGTTCCGGCGCCGCTTCATCGACATCGGCGTCTCGCCTTCGGGCGCGCTCGAGATCGTCGCGCGCGGCCCGCTCATGCACGTGATGTTCTTCGAGATCTTCGTGCTCGCGATCGTCTCGGAGCTGTACTCGCGCCGCTTCGACCGCGCAGCGGCGCTCGCCGAGGGGCGCGCGCGCCTCGCGGCCAAGCTCGAGCGGCTGCGCGCGTTCGGGCGCGAGCCGCCGCGGCGCAATCCCTATCTCTTCTTCGAGTTCGGCACCCGCCGGCGCGCGAGCCGCGAGTGGCACGACGAGGTGGTGGCCACGCTCAAGCGCGAGGTGCCGCAGTTCTTCCGCGGCACGAGCAACGTCGACATGGCGCGGCGCCACGGCGTCGTGCCGATCGGGACGATGGCGCACGAGTACCTGCAGGCGTTCCAGGGCTTCGGCTACCGGCTGCGCGATTTCCAGAAGATGGCGCTCGAGAACTGGGTGGCCGAGTACCGGGGCGACCTCGGCATCGCGCTCACCGACGTGGTGGGCATGGACGCCTTCCTCGCCGACTTCGACCTCTACTTCGCGAAGCTCTTCGACGGGCTGAGGCAGGACTCGGGCGATCCCTTCGCGTGGGGCGAGAAGGCGCTCGCGCACTACGGGAAGCTGCGCGTCGATCCGCAGGCGAAGCTGCTCGCGTTCTCGGACGCGCTCGACTTCGAGAAGACCTTCGCGCTGTACCGCGCCTTCGCCGACCGCGCGCGCGTGGCGTTCGGCATCGGCACGAACCTCACCCACGACGTGGGCTTCCCGCATCCCAACATCGTGATGAAGCTCACGCAGTGCAACGGCTTCCCGGTCGCGAAGATCTCGGATGCGCCCGGCAAGGCGAGCTCGGTCGATCCCACGTTCCTCGGCTACCTGCGCCAGGTCTTCGGACTGCCGCCGGAGCGGTAAGCTACGGCCTCAACCCGAGGGCGAATCCGGAGGCGGCGATGAGGATCGGTTCCAGCGCGTTCAACCACCAGGGCGGCATCCCGAAGGTGCATACCTGCGACGGACAGGACACCTCGCCGCCGCTCGCGTGGACCGAGGTGCCGCCGAACGCGAAGAGCCTCGTGCTCATCGTCGACGATCCCGACGCGCCGGACCCGAAGGCGCCGAAGATGACGTGGGTGCACTGGGTGCTCTACGACCTGCCGCCCGGCACCGGCATGCTGCCGGGAGGCGTCCGCGCCGCGGACCTGCCGAAAGGCACGCGCCAGGGGCTCAACGACTGGAAGCGCGCGGGCTACGGCGGGCCGTGCCCGCCCGTCGGCCGCCATCGCTACTTCTTCAAGCTCTACGCGCTCGATACCCTGCTGGGCGACCTGGGCCGCGCCGACAAGGCGGCCGTCGAGAACGCGATGCGCGGCCACGTCGTGGCCCACGCCGAGCT
>DASUXK010000534.1:0-2067 GCA_036377935.1 Usitatibacter sp. | reverse complement strand
GAGAATACCAAGGCAGGGGACATCGGAGCTTCGGGACGCGCGCCCATCCACACGGGCCCAACTCCTTTCTGGTTTTGACTTTCTCCGTGTCCTCCGTGCTCTCCGTGGTCTCCGTGTTTCCGCTTCAGTTCCGCAGCGAAGCGCAAAATCAACGGCGCGGGTGAGATAATCGGAAATCCGTTCCGGAGGAGGACCGCCATGAACGACCGACCGGGCGATGCCGCCCTCACCGAGGCCGAGCCGGTGCTGCGCCGCGAAAGGCGCGGCGGCGTGGCCTGCCTCGTGCTGAACCGGCCGAAGCAGTACAACGCCCTCGACCGCGCCCTGCTCGGCGCGCTGCACGAGGCGCTCGACGCCCTCGCGACCGACGAGACTGTCCGCGTGGTGACGATCTCCGGCGCCGGAAAGGCGTTCTGCGCCGGCCACGACCTCAAGGAAATGCGCTCGCTCCCGCAGGCCGAGGTGGAGGCCCTCTTCCGCTCCTGCAGCGCGATGATGCAGAAGCTCGTGGCGCTGCCGGTGCCGGTGATCGCGATCGTGAACGGCCTCGCGACCGCGGCCGGCTGCCAGCTCGTCGCTCAGTGCGACCTCGCCGTCGCCACGGAGGAGGCGAAGTTCGCCGTCTCGGGCGTGAACCTGGGCCTCTTCTGCTCCACGCCATCCGTCGCCCTCTCCCGCAACCTCGGGCGCAAGCGCGCCGCCGAGATGCTCTTCACCGGCGGCTTCATCGACGCCCGCCAGGCGCTCGAGTGGGGGCTGGTGAACCGCGTCGCGGCGCCCGGCGAGGTGGATGCCGCGGTCGATGCGCTCGTCGCGAGCCTCACGGCCAAGCCGCGCGAAGCGCTCGCCATGGGCAAGGCGCTCTTCTACCGGCAGCTCGACGCGAGCCTCGCGAAGGCGTACGAGGACGCGACGAAGACGATCTCCTGCAACATGGACACGGACTTCGCGCGCGAAGGCGTCGACGCCTTCCTGCAGAAGCGCAAGCCCGACTGGAGGCTGTAGCCGCCGCGCTACGTCGGGGCAGGGCCCATCGACCGATCGGAGGGCAGGCGCGAACATGCGCGCCGCGCGAGGTTCAAAGGGATCCCAACCGGAGATCCCCATGAAATCGCACCTCGCCATCGCGGCCCTCGCCGCCGCATTCGCCGCGCCGCTCGCGCTCGCCCAACCCGACCACGCCGCGCAACCCGCGCCGGCGCACGATTTCGTGAAGGAGTCCGTCGCCTCGTCCGCCGTGAGCCGCCCGGGCCCCGATGCCCAGCTCGCGAACGGCATCGTGCAGGCGCTGAACGACGACCCGTCGCTGAAGGACTCGAAGATCGCCGTGCTGGCCGAGGACGGAAAGGTCTGGCTCACGGGCGCCACGATGACGCGCGCGCAGAAGGAGCAAGTCAGTCGCATCGTGACCGCCCAGGCCGGCGAGGGCAACGTGGTGAACGTGATCCTCGATTCGGAAACCTGATCCGCGGGCCGCGCGGCCCTGTCAAGGAATTTTTTCCCGGCCACGCAGGCGTGAGCTTGGATAGAATCGACGCGCTTCGACGCCTCGATCCGATCCCGCACGCCGCATGACCGCCGCCGCCTCCGTTTCCCCCGCCGCATCCGCCCGCATCGTCCACGCCATCGCCCAGGAGCTCGCCGCACGACCCGCGCAGGTCGAGGCGGCGATCGCGCTCCTCGACGAAGGCGCCACCGTCCCCTTCATCGCGCGCTACCGCAAGGAAGCGACGGGCAACCTCG
Source organism: Usitatibacter sp. (assembly GCA_036377935.1). Lineage (GTDB taxonomy): Bacteria > Pseudomonadota > Gammaproteobacteria > Burkholderiales > Usitatibacteraceae > Usitatibacter. The sequence goes on along the minus strand of DASUXK010000534.1, from coordinate 324 downwards.
ACGATACCCAACTGCGCACGCTCGAGGAGCGGCTCGGGTCGCTGCGCGCGCTCGAGGAGCGCCGCGCCGCGATCCTCGACTCCATCCGCGAGCAGGGCAAGCTCACGCCCGCGCTCGAGGCCTCGATCGGCGAGGCGGCGACGCGCCAGGCGCTCGAGGATCTCTATCTTCCGTACAAGCCGCGGCGCCGCACCAAGGCCCAGGTCGCGCGCGAGGCCGGGCTCGAGCCGCTCGCCGACTCGCTCTTCGCCGATCCCGGCCTCGATCCGGCGGTCGAGGCCGTGAAGTACATCAAGTCGGTTCCGGCTTCGGAGGGCGTGGAGG
>DASUXK010000533.1:0-8753 GCA_036377935.1 Usitatibacter sp. | reverse complement strand
CATCGCGAACTCTTCCCACGGGTTCGGCATGCACTGCTTCATGCCGAGCGAGATGCGGCGGCGGTCCTCGTCGATCTCGAGGATCATCACCTCCACCTCGTCGCCCAGGGAGACGACCTTCGCGGGATGCACGTTCTAGTTCGTCCAGTCCATCTCGGAGACGTGCACCAGGCCCTCGATGCCGCTCTCGATCTCGACGAACGCGCCGTAGTCGGTGATGTTGGTCACCTTGCCGAAGAGGCGCGTGCCCTGCGGGTAGCGGCGGGAGATGCCGATCCACGGATCCTCGCCGAGCTGCTTCAGGCCCAGCGAAACGCGGTTCTTCTCGGCGTCGAACTTGAGGATCTTGGCCTGCACCTCGTCGCCCACGGACAGCACCTCGGTCGGGTGCTTCACGCGGCGCCAGGCGAGGTCGGTGATGTGCAGCAGCCCGTCGATGCCGCCCAGGTCCACGAACGCGCCGTAGTCGGTGATGTTCTTCACGACGCCCTTCACGACCGCGCCCTCCTTGAGGGTCTCGAGGAGCGCCTGGCGCTCGACGCCGGCGGTCTCCTCCATCACGGCGCGGCGCGAGACCACGACGTTGTTGCGCTTGCGGTCGAGCTTGATCACCTTGAACTCGAGCTCCTTGCCCTCGAGGTGCGAGGTGTCCTTCATCGGCCGCAGGTCGACGAGCGAGCCGGGCAGGAAGGCGCGGATGCCGTTCACCATGACGGTGAGGCCGCCCTTCACCTTGCCGGACACGACGCCCTTGATGATCTTGGCGTTGGCGAGCGCGTCGTCGAGCTCGGACCACGCGGCGAGCTTCTTCGCCTTCTCGCGCGAGAGCTTGGTCGCGCCGAAGCCGTCTTCGAGGGCTTCGATTGCGACCGACACGAAGTCGCCGGGCTTCACTTCGACTTCGCCGCGGTCGTTCTTGAATTCTTCCGTCGAGATGGTGCTTTCGGACTTCAGCCCCGCGTTCACGATCACCACGTTGGGGTCGACGGAGACGACCTCGGCGGTGATGACTTCGCCGACGCGCATTTCCTGGCGCGAGAGGCTTTCCTCGAAGAGCGCTGCGAAGTTCTCGGTGAGTACGGGGGTTTGGGTTGAGGTTTGGGGCTGCATGAAGACTGGCTTTCGGATGGACGGCCTCGCGGCCGTTGTGGGTCAACGCCAGAAGCCGGCCGCCACGCCAAGCCCCTGACACCTAAGGGGATTTACCGCCCCGATCGGTCTCCCGGCGAGCTCGGGAAGCCCTTTCGCGCCACCAGGCGAGCACCTGTTGCACCGCCTGCTCGACGGTGAGCTCGCTGGTATCGAGAAAAAACGCGTCGGGATAATGCCTTAGCGGCGCCACCGCGCGCGATGCATCGCGCGCGTCGCGCCGCCGAAGCTCCTCCACGACGTCCGCCAGTTTGGCATACATTCCCTTTTCCATCAACTGCTTATATCTGCGCAGGGCGCGCGTCTCGACGCTCGCGCTGAGGAACACCTTGAGCGCCGCGTCGGGAAAGACGATCGAGCCCATGTCGCGCCCGTCGGCGACGAGGCCCGGCGGCCCCCGGAACGCCCGCTGCCGCTCGAGGAGCGCGCCGCGCACCGCGGGCCAGGCGGCCACGCGCGAGGTGGCCGCGCTCACCTCCTCGGTGCGCAACGCCTCGGTCACCTCGCGGCCGCCGAGCATCGTGGCGCCTTCCGCGAAGCGCACGTCCATGCCACGCGCGAGGCGCGCGAGCCCTCCCTCGTCGTCGAGGTCGGCGCCCGCCTCGATGGCCGCGAGGGTGGTGAGGCGATAGAGGGCGCCGCTATCGAGGTAGCGGAAGCCGAGCGCGGCCGCGACCCGCGCCGCGACCGTGCCCTTGCCGCTCGCCGACGGGCCGTCGATCGCGATCACGGGCGCACCGGAATCCGGCGCGGCGATCACGGGCTCGGCGACGAGGCTGCGCAGGACCTCGAAGTAGGCGGGGAACGTCTTCGCGACGCAGCCCGGCTCGAGGATGCGCACTGGCCGCGGACCGAACGCCGCCAGCGAAAAGCACATCGCCACCCGGTGGTCGTCGTAGGTTTCGACCGCGACCGGCTCGCCGCCCGCGACCGCGGCGAGGAAGCCCGCCGGGGGCGCCACGGCGAGGAAGTCCGCGCCCTCCTCGACGCGCGCGCCGAACTTGCGCAGCTCCGCCGCCATGGCGGCGATGCGGTCGGTCTCCTTGACTCGCCAGCTCCCGATGTTGCGGATGCGGCACGGCCCGTCGGCGAAGAGCGCGAGCACGGCGGCGGTCATGGCCGCGTCGGGGATGAGGTTCAAATCGAGGTCGAACGCGGCGAGCGGCGCCATCGCACCGTCGGGCCCGCGCGACTCGCGGCGCGCCTCGATCCAGTCCTCGCCCATGGCGATCGTCGCTCCCATCGCCTCGAGCACCTCGGCGAAGCGCACGTCGCCCTGCAGGCTTCCGCTGCCCACGCCGCGCACGCGCACCGGGCCGCCGCCGAGAGCGCCCGCGGCGAGGAAGTACGAGGCCGACGAGGCATCGCCCTCGACCGCCACCTTCCCGGGCGAGCGGTAGCGGCTACCCGCCGCGATCTCGAACGCGCGCCAGTCCTCGCGATGCGCCTCCACGCCGAAGCGCGCCATGAGACCCAGCGTGAGGCTCACGTAGGGCTTGGAGATGAGCTCGCCTTGCACCTCGATGCGCGCGCCCTCGCCGCTCCACGCGAGCGCCATGAGGAGCGCCGAAAGGAACTGGCTCGAGACGTCGCCGCGTACCCGCACCCGCGCGGGCCCGCGGCCGGCGCGCGGGGCGATCGAGAGCGGCGGGAAACCCTCGCGGCCGCGATACTCGATGCGGGCGCCCGCCTCGCGCAGCGCGTCGACCAGGTCGCCGATGGGGCGCTCGTGCATGCGCGGCACGCCGGCGAGGGCGTAGTGGCCGTCGGCGAGCGCGAGCGCGGCGGTGAGCGGGCGGAAGGCGGTGCCGGCGTTGCCGAGGAAGAGCTCCGCGCGCTTCACGGGGAAGCCCGCGGCGCGGCCGATCCCGTGCACACGCAGGTGCTCGACGCCGCCCACCGCCTCGACGCGCACGCCGAGCGTGGCGAGCGCCTCGCGCATCACGCGCGTGTCGTCGGAATCGAGGAGCTCGTCGAGCTCGGTCACGCCCTCGGCGAGAGCCGCGAGCAGCAGCGTGCGGTTGGAGATGCTCTTCGAGCCGGGAAGCCGGAGCTCCCCCGCCGCCCTGCGGACCGGCGCGAGGTCGAGGAAATCCACGGCTATTCGCTCGACGCGCTGCGCCGGTGTCCCGCGCCCCAGGCGTGGCGCGCGGTGCGCGCCTCGGTCATGAGCCGCTCGAGCCCCGGGCCGTCGCCCCTGTCCACCAGCTCGCGGAAGACGGCGAGGCGCGCGCCGTAGCGGTCGATCTCCTCGAGGAGGGCGGCGCGGTTCTGCAGCGCGATGTCGCGCCACATCTCCGGTGAGCTCCCGGCGATGCGCGTGAAGTCGCGGAAGCCGCCGGCGGCGAAGCCGAGCAGCTCCGCGCCGTCCTCGCGCGAGGCGATCTCGGAGACGAGCGCGAACGAAAGGAGGTGCGGCAGGTGGCTCACCGCGGCGAAGATGCGGTCGTGGCGCACGGCGGCCATGGTCGCGACGCGCGCGCCCGCCGCTTCCCAGCACGCTTTCACGAGCTCGACGGCGTCGGCCGCGGTCGCCTCCTCGGGCGTGAGCACCACGCGCGCCGAGCGGAAGAGATCGACGACGGCGGCATCCACGCCGCTCGTCTCGCGCCCCGCGATCGGATGCCCGGGGACGAAGCGCGGGAACCGCTCGCGCAGCTCCTCGCGCGCGATGCGCACGACCTCGCCCTTGGTGCTGCCGACGTCGGTGACCACCGCGGCCGGGTCGAGCGCGAGCGCGACGTCGTGCAGCACGGGGCCGATGGCGCGCACCGGCACGGCGACCACCACGAGCTCCGCGCCGCGCGCGGCTTCCGAAGCGGAAGCGCAGGCCGTGTCGATCACGCCGAGCGCGGCGGCGCGCTCGAGCGCCTGCGCGTCGCGGTCGTAGCCGGCGATGCTCGCGGCGGCGCCCGCGCGGCGCAGCGCGAGCGCGAGGGACCCGCCCACGAGCCCCACGCCGATCACGGCGAGCTTGAGCCGGCGCATGGCTAGCGTTCCGCGAGCGCGCGCTCGAGCGCCTTCAGGAACCGCTCGTTGTGCTCCGGCAGCCCCACGGTCACGCGCAGGTGCTCCGGCAGGCCGTAGGCCGCGATGGGCCGCACGATGACGCCCTGCCTCAGGAGCGACTGGTAGATGCGCGCCGCCTCGCCCACGCGCACGGTGATGAAGTTGCCGCGCGAGGGAATGAACCCGAGGCCGAGGCGGCGCAATCCCTCCTCGAGCTGCGCGAGCCCGGCCGAGTTCACCTCGCGCGCGCGGGCGATGAACGCGTCGTCGCCGAGCGCCGCGCAGGCGGCGACCATCGCCAGCTGGTTCACGTTGAAGGGCTGGCGCACGCGGTTCATGAGCTCGGCCACCTCGGGGTCGGCGACGCCGTAGCCCACGCGCAACCCCGCGAGGCCGTAGGCCTTGGAGAGCGTGCGCGAGACGACGAGGTTCGGGAATCGCGCGACCCATCCCGGCGTGGGCGAGCGCAGCGCATCCGGCAGGTACTCGCCGTACGCCTCGTCGAGCACCACCAGCACGCGCGGCGGGACGCGCTCGACGAAGCGGCGGATGTCTTCCCACGCGTGGAACGTGCCGGTCGGAGTGTTGGGGTTGGCGAGGAACACCATCCTGGTGTCCGGCCCGATCGCGCGCGCCATGGCCTCGAGGTCCGCGCCGTAGTCGCGCGCCGGCACCTCGATCGCGCGCGCGCCGATCCCGAGGATGGCGAGCGGATAGACCACGAAGCCGTGCTGCGAGTACACGGCCGAATCGTCGCGCGTGAGGAAGGCGCGCGCGACGAGCTCGAGGATGTCGTTCGAGCCGTTGCCGAGCACCAGGTTCTCCGGCTTCACGCCGAGCTTCCTCGACAGCGCGGCCTTCAGCTCGAAGCCGCTGCCGTCGGGGTAGTAGTGCAGCTCCTCGAGCGCGCCGCGCAGCGCCGCGACCGCCTTCGGCGAGGGCCCGATCGGGCTCTCGTTCGAGGCCATCTTGAGGATCGACTTCTCGTCGAGGCCCAGCTCGCGCGCGGTCTCGGAGATGGGCTTGCCCGGCACGTAGGGCGCGATCGCCCGCACGTTGGCCGGCGCCAGGTCTTTCATGTGCATGTCGATGAGCGCTTCCATTTTCGATGGCCCGCCGCGCGCGACGGCGTCAGATGACCGCCATGGGATACGAGCCGAGGACCTTGAGGAACCCCGCGATGCCGGAGACCTCCTCGAGGGCGGCGGCGACGTTCGCATCCTCGCGGTGCCCCTCGATGTCGACGAAGAAGAGGTACTCCCAGAGCGCCACGCGCGAGGGGCGCGACTCGAACTTGGTCATCGAGACCCCGCGCCGCGCGAACGGCGTGAGCATCTCGTACACCGCGCCGGCGCGGTTCTTCGCGGAGAGCACGAGCGAGGTCTTGTCGCGGCCGGTCTGCTTCGGGGCGTAGTCGCCGAGGATGAGGAAGCGGGTGGTGTTGTTCGGCTCGTCCTCGATGTTCGCCGCGAGGATCGCGAGCCCGTAGTGCTCGGCCGCCATGTCGCCCGCGACCGCCGCCGAGCCCGGCTCCTCGGCCGCGCGCCGCGCCGCCTCCGCGTTGCTCGCGACCGCCACGCGCTCGGCCTTGGGCAGGTTCAGGTTCAGCCACTCGTGGCATTGCGCGAGCGACTGCCCGTGCGAGAACACGCGGCGGATCGACGAGAAATCCGGCGGCGTCTGGCCCTCGTGGTCGCGAAGCGCCGTCACATTCATCATCAGGTTATGGTGGATGCGCACGATCACCTCGCCGCACACATTGAGCGGGCTCTGCGGCATGAGGTCGAGGGAGCGGCCCACCGCGCCTTCGGTGGAGTTCTCCACCGGCACCACGCCGAAATCGGCCGCGCCCGACTCCACCTCGCGGAACACCTCGTCGATGGAGGCGACCGGCACGGCCTCGGCGGCGAGCCCGAAGTGCTTCAGCGCCGCGCGCTCGCTGAACGTGCCGCGCGGCCCGAGGTAGGCGACCGTGATCGGGCGCTCGAGCGCGAGGCACGCGGACATGATCTCGCGGAAGAGGAGCGCCGCGGTCTCCGCCGAGAGCGGCCCGGGATTGCGCTCCTTGATGCGCCGCAGGACCTGCGCCTCGCGCTCGGGGCGGTACGCCTGGCCCACCTTGAGCGTGCCGATGCGCCGCGCGAGCTTGGCGCGCTCGTTGATCGACTCGAGGATGCGGTCGTCGAGGCGGTCGATCTCGCCGCGCAGGCGCTCGAGCTCGCCCGGCGCGGCGGGCGATTGCGCGCTCACGGCGCGCTCCGGCCGGGCGACGGCACCGAGCGGACCGAGAGCACGCCGGGAATGCGCGCGATGCGGGCGACGACCTCCGGCGCGGCGGCGCTGTCGAGATCGACGAGCGTGTACGCCATCTCGCCCTTCGATTTGTTGACCATGTTGTGGATGTTGAGGCCGGCCTGCGCCATCGTAGTCGAAATCTGTCCCACCATGTTGGGCACGTTCGCGTTGGCGATCGCGATGCGATGCGGCGATTCGCGCGCCATCTCCACGCTCGGGAAGTTCACCGCGTTGCGGATGGCGCCTTCCTCGAGATAATCGCGCAGCTGGTCCACCACCATCACCGCGCAGTTCTCCTCGGCCTCCTCGGTGGAGGCGCCCAGGTGGGGAAGCGCCACGACGCCCGGCTGGTGCTGCAGGCGCGGGCTCGGGAAATCGCACACGTACGCGCGCAGGCGCTTGTCGGCGATCGAGGCGAGCACCGCCTCCTCGTCCACCACCGCGTCGCGCGAGAAGTTGAGGAGCACCATGCCGCGGTGCGCATGCGCGAGGCGTTCGCGCCCGACCAGGTGGCGCGTCTTGTCGTTGAGCGGCACGTGCAGGGTGACGAAGTCCGAGCCCTTCAGCACCTCGTCGATGGAGGCCGCGCGCTTCACCGAGGCGGGCAGCCGCCACGCGTTGTCGACCGTGATCTCCGGGTCGTAGCCCACCACCTTCATGCCGAGGCGGATGGCGCTGTCGGCGACGAGGCCGCCGATGGCGCCCAGGCCGATCACGCCGAGGGTGCGGCCCGGGAGCTCGAAGCCCGCGAACTGCTTCTTGCCGTCCTCGACGCGCTTGTCGAAATCGGCGCCGGGATCGAGCGACTGCACGTAGGCGGCGGCGGGAACCACGTTGCGCGCGGCCAGCAGGATCGCGGCGACGACGAGCTCCTTCACCGCGTTCGCGTTGGCGCCCGGCGCGTTGAAGACCGGGATGCCGCGCCGGCTCATCTCCTCCACCGGGATGTTGTTCACGCCTGCGCCCGCGCGTCCGATGGCCTTCACGGTCTGCGGGATCTCGGAGAGCTGCAGCGCGTGCGAGCGCAGCAGGATCGCGTCCGGGTGCTCGAGCGCCTTGCCGACGGCGTAGCCGGCGTGCGGGAAACGCTCCAACCCCCGGGAGGAGATGGCGTTGTAGGTGGCGATGCGCAGTTTCTCGCTCATGCGGCCAAGCGCGCGCGCATCAGGCGTGGGCGCGGCGGAACTCCTCCATGAACGCGACGAGCGCCTCGACGCCCTCGATCGGCATCGCGTTGTAGATCGAGGCGCGCATCCCGCCCACGGAGCGGTGGCCCTTGAGCTGCGAGAGACCGCGCGCCTCCGACTGCTTCAGGAACTCGGCATCGAGGCTCGCGTCGCGCAGGCGGAACGGCACGTTCATGCGCGAGCGGTCCTCCTTCGCGACCGGGTTCGAGTAGAAGTCCTGGCCGTCGATGTAGTCGTAGAGAGCGCTTGCCTTGCGGATGTTGTCGCGCTCCACCGCCTCGAGCCCGCCGCGCTCCAGCAGCCATTTGAACGTGAGCCCGGCGAGGTACACGGAGAACGTGGGCGGGGTGTTGAGCATCGAATCCGCCTCGGACTGCAGCTTGTAGTCGAGGACGTTGGGCGTCTCGGGCAGCGCCTGGCCGAGGAGGTCCTCGCGCACGATCACCACCACGAGCCCCGCGGGCCCGATGTTCTTCTGCGCGCCGGCGTAGATGAGGCCGTACTTCGCGACCTCGATCGGGCGCGAGAGGATGTGCGAGGACATGTCGGCCACGAGCGGCGTCTCGCCCGTGTCCGGCGTCCAGTGGAACTCGACGCCGCCGATGGTCTCGTTCGAGCAGACGTGCAGGTAGGCCGCATCCTTGGTGCGCTTCCACGTGGACTGCTTCGGCACGTAGGTGAACTTGCGGTCCTCGCTGGAGGCGGCGACATTCACCTCGGCGAACTTCCTCGCCTCGGCGATGGCCTTCTTCGACCACTCGCCGGTGTTCACGAAGTCGATCGCCTTGCGCCCGCGCAGCAGGTTCATCGGCACGGCGGAGAACTGCAGCGTCGCGCCGCCCTGCAGGAAGAGGACCTTGTAGCTCGCGGGAATGCCGGCGAGCTTGCGCAGGTCCGCCTCGGCCTCGGCGGCGATCGCGATGAACTCGCGGCCGCGGTGGCTCATCTCCATCACGGACATGCCGGCCTCGTGCCAGTTGACGAGCTCCCACTTGGCCTTCTCGAGCACCTCGACCGGCATCGTGGCCGGGCCCGCGCCGAAATTGAAGATGCGCGCGGCGGGCTTCACCGGGGCGGTGGCCATCAGGCGCCCTCGCCTTCCGGCGCGGGGCC
>DASUXK010000532.1:0-2202 GCA_036377935.1 Usitatibacter sp. | reverse complement strand
GTTCCTCGACCACGAGCTGGCGGCGTTCGTCTCGACGCTTCCCGACCACTATCGCGTGAAGGGCCTCACCACCAAGTGGGTGCTGCGGCGCGCGGCGGCGAAGCTGATTCCCGAGCCGATCCTCAACCGCCCCAAGGTGGGATTCCGCGTGCCGGTGAACCGATGGTTCCAGGGGCCGATGCGCGATTTCCTCTACGACCACCTCGCCGGGCCCGGCTCGCGCACGCGCGCCTGGTACGACGCGAAGGTCCTCGACCGCACGCTCGACGAGCACGTCGGCGGGCGGCAGAACCACGAGAAGCTGATATGGGCGCTCCTGAACCTCGAGATCTGGCACCGCCAGTACGCGTGAGCAGCCTCGCCTGGAAATGGAACCGCCTGCGCTGCATGACGCCGGCGGAAGTGGGGCACCGCGTCGCGAAGGCGGCGGCCATGCGCTTCGAGCGCTGGGGCATCGGCGCCTTCGAGGTGCCCGCGCCCGACCTCTCGCGCCGCGCGAAGCCCTGGATCGGCGCCGATGCGGGCTTCGATGCATCCGTGTATGTCGCCGCCGCCGAGCGCATCGCCGCGGGGCGCCTGGACGTGTTCGCGCTCGAGGACGTCGACCTCGGCACGCCGCCGCGCTGGAACCGCGATCCCAAGACCGGCATCGAGGCGCCGCTCGCGTTCGGCAAGCAGCTCGACTACCGGGACCCGGCCCTCGTGGGCGACATCAAGTACCTGTGGGAGCCCAGCCGCCACCTGCAGCTCGTGACGCTCGCGCAGGCGTACGCGATCACGCGCGACGAGCGCCACGCGAAGGCGCTGCGCGTGCAGCTCGAGAGCTGGCTCGAGCAGTGCCCGTTCCGGATGGGGGCGCACTGGGCGAGCTCGCTCGAGGCGGGGCTGCGGCTCGTCAACTGGGCGCTCGCCTGGCAGCTCCTGGGCGGGGTCGACGCGACCGTCTTCGCCGGCCCCGAGGGCGAGGCGTTCCGCGCGCGCTGGCTCACCTCCGTCTACCAGCACGCCGAGTTCATCTGCGGGCACCTGTCGCTGCACTCGTCGGCCAACAACCACCTCATCGGCGAGCTCGCGGGCGTGTTCACCGCGGCGGTGGCGTGGCCGCACTGGCGCCGCTCGCGGCATTGGCTCGAGAAGGCGCGCACGCTGCTCGAGCGCGAGGCGCTGCAGCAGAACGCGCCCGACGGCGTGAACCGCGAGCAGGCGGTCTCGTACCAGCAGTTCGAGCTGGACCTTCTGCTGCTTCCCTTCCTCGCCGCGCGGGCGAACGGCATCGTGCTCTCCGAGGAGTATCGCGACCGGATGCGGGCGATGCTCGAGTACCTCGCCTCGATCATGGACGTGGGCGGGAACCTGCCGATGTTCGGCGACGCGGACGACGGCTACGTGGTGCGGCTCGACCCGCGCCGGGAATTCTGCCGCTACCGCTCGCTGCTGGCCACGGGTGCCGTGCTCTTCGGCCGCCCGGAATTCAAGGCGAAGGCGGGCGCGCTCGACGACAAGACGCGCTGGCTCTTCGGCGCCGATGCGCAGCATGCCTACGCGGCGATCGATGCTTCGCGCGCGTCACTGCCGGTGCGCCGCGCCTTTCCCGAGGGCGGCTACTACATCCTCGGCGCCGACTTCGAGACGCCGCGCGAGGTGCGCCTGGTGGCCGACGCGGGCCCGCTCGGCTACCGCGAGATCGCCGCGCACGGCCACGCCGACGCGCTCTCGTTCACGCTCTCGCTCGGCGGCCGCGAGATGCTGGTCGATCCCGGCACCTTCGCGTACCACACCGAGGGCGACTGGCGCGCGTACTTCCGCGGCACCTCGGCGCACAACACCGTGCGCATCGACGGGCAGGACCAGTCCGAGCCGGGCGGCAACTTCATGTGGCTGCGCAAGGCGCGCGCCGCGTGCTCGCTGTGGCGCACTTCCGCGGAGGAGGACGTCTTCGAGGGCGCCCACGACGGCTACCGCGCGCTCGCCGACCCCGTCACGCACCGCCGCCGCATCACCTTCGAGAAGCGCGCGCGCCGCATCGTGATCGAGGACACGCTCGACATGGCGGGCGAGCACGATGTCGAGCTCTTCTTCCACTGGCACGAGGAGTGCGAGGTGCGCGTGGAGGCGGGCGCCGCGGAGGTCGTGCGCGACGACCTGCACCTGCGCCTGGCGCTCCCCGCCGCCCACGGCGGCGAGGCGCGGCTGCTGAGCGGC
>DASUXK010000531.1:0-2918 GCA_036377935.1 Usitatibacter sp. | reverse complement strand
CACGCCCGTCGCGAGCGAGTTCCAGTTCGCGATGACGAAGCTGCCCGCGGGGCCGAGCCCGGTCGCGGACCCGAATCCGCCCACGGTGCCGAGGCTCACCTTCTTCACGTCGCCCTTCGGATGGTGGATCGCGGTGACCGGCGTGCCGGTCGAAAGCGTCGCCGCGTTCCAGCCCGAATACACGGCGCCGGCCGGCGGCGTGCGGTTCAGCCGAAGCAGCAGGCCGTCGGAATCGTGGTTCGCGTAGAGCAGCGTCGCGCCGCCGGCGAGCTGCACGTACTGCGAGCTCACCGTGCTCGACCCGCAGCTTGCCGCATCGTAGAACCAGTGCGTAGTCAGCGTATCGGCCGATTCCTGCGTGCTGATGCAGTGGTTGGCCGAATAGAAGTAGGCGATCGGCGTGGCGGCGACCGGATTGAGCAGCGTGCCGGTGCACAGGAACTGGTTGCCGCTCGACGCCGACTCGGAGAACGTCATGCGCGCCACCGAGCGGCCGGCCTGTGCGAGCGCGGCATCGGAGCCGCTCCTGCATGCGATATCCACCTCGCACGCGCCCGAGCCGGACTTCGCGGCCTTCTCGACGTCGGGGTCGGCGGGGCTCGCGAAGAGGTGCGACACGCGCGCGATGCGAAGCGAGAGCCGCTGCGCGAGCGCGGCATCGGCGACGCGCACCTCGACAACCGCCGTTTCCCCCTCGAGCACCGGGCTCCAGAATCCGCGACCCTTGGCGAGATCCAGCGCGGTGAACGGCCCGTAGACGAGGTCCGGCGCGCCGCTGCCCGCGAAGCGCAACTCCACTCCCCCGGGGTGGCCGGCCGCCGTCACCTCGATGCGCAGCGCACGCGCGCCCGGCGAGGTGACGCGCCAGCGGGCCGCCATGGCGCCTCCGGCGACGGGCTCCCACGAAAGCGCATCGCTCGACGCATTCGCGGCGGAGACGGGGCGATCCACGCCGATCTGCAGCCTCTTCAGGACCGAGACCGTGTTCGCCTGCTTGATCGCGTCGATCCGCGACGCATCGACCGGGGCGAGCTCGAGCGGCGTCGCGGGCGCATCGGGCGCGAGGACGAAGCTCGCCGCCGCGGCCGATTTCGGGGCGCCGAGCGAGACCGCGGCGGTGTTCGACTGCGCAAGCGCGGGAACCGCGCCGAAAGCCATGCCGGCGGCGAGGAGCGCGGCGGCGGCGCGCGAGGCGAACACGGGAATCATCGGGCCTTTGCCTTTCATGTCATGCGGACGGGCGGGGCCCCAGTATCGTCCGCGGGGCCGACGGAATCTACGGAATTTTCCACAATTCCGGCGGAAAGCGCGTGGCCGTCATCCGGCGTAGCGGCGCACCAGGCGCCCGAGCGAAAGCCCCTGCACGATCACCGAGAAGGCGACCACGACATAGGTGGCGGTGACGAGGGTGTCGCGAAGGTCGCCCGCGGGAAGCGCGAGCGCGAGCGAGATGGAGATGGCGCCGCGCACGCCGCCCCACGTGAGGATCGTCACCGTCCCGCGCGGCTGGCGACGCCACGGCTGGAGCGCCCCGAGAATGCCCGCGACGCTCACCCAACGTGCGACGAGCACCGCGAGGATAGCCGTCGCCGCGAGGATCAGGTGCAGCGCGTCGTGGGCGATCACCACCATCTCCATGCCCACCAGCACGAAGAGCACGGCGTTGAGCATCTGGTCCACCAGCTCCCAGAAATCGTCGAGTTGCGCGCGCGTCTTCTCCGACATGCCGCTGCGCCTGCCCGCGGTCGCGATGACGACGCCGCTCGAGACGGTGGTGAGCGGGCCCGAGAAGCCGAGGGCGCCCGCCGCCGCGTATCCCCCCGCGGCGAGCGCGAGCGTGAGGAAGATCTCGAGCGGGTAGTTGTCGATGGTGCGAAGCATCCGGCAGCCCAGCCATCCCAGGGCGAGACCGAAGAGGATGCCGCCGCCCGCCTCGCGCAGGAGGTCGAGGGCGATCGACCCGGGCTGCGCTGGCTCGCCGCGCACCGCGATGCCGAAGAGCGTGAGGAAGAGCACGATGCCCATGCCGTCGTTGAAAAGCGATTCGCCGGCCATGAGCGCCTGCATCGGCGCCGGTGCGTTCGCGCCGCGCAGCACTCCCAGCACCGCGACGGGGTCGGTGGGCGCGATGAGCGCTCCGAACAGCAGCGCCTGGGGGAATCCGAGTCCCACGCCCAGCCCGTTCGCGGCCATCCACAGCAGCGTCCCGGCCACGAGCGCCGAGAGCACCACGCCGACGGAGGCGAGGAGCCCTACGGGCAGCGCCTGGTGCCTCACCTGGCGCAGGTCTACCTGGAGCGCGCCGGCGAAGAGGAGGTAGGGCAGCATCGCGTCGAGCACGACCGTGCCGAAATCGATATGCCGGATCTCCTCGAGCGTGCGGCCCGCGAGCCCGGTGTAGCGCGCCGCGAGCAGGAGCAGCAGCGAGCCCACGAGCGCAATCGCCATCATCCCGATGGTGGCCGGCAGGTGCAGCAGCCGGCGGTTCGCATACGCGGCCAGCGCCGCGAGCGTGAGCAGGACCGCGATGGCCTGCGGAAGGGTCACCGCGCCGCCTGTTCGTCCTTCGCGGGGAGCGCGCCGCCTTCGAGCGTCACCGTGGCCTCGGCGCGCGTGCGCGGCAGGCTTTCGGGATGCTCGCGCTGGAGCCAGTCGATCAAGCCCTCGCGCAGGCGGCAGCGCAAGTCCCAGCCCTTGCCGGCATCGACGGTGGAGGCGAGGCCGCGCAATTGCATTGCGTGCTCGCCGAGCTCGGTCACCTGCAGCACGGCGACGCGTCCATCCCACTCCGGCGCCTCCTTGCACATGCGCAGGAATTCCGCGCGAATCGGCGCGATGGGCACGCGGTAATCGACCCAGAGGAAGACGCTGCCGAGGATCTGCGAGGAGGTGCGCGTCCAGTTCTGGAACGGGTGCTC